>JALZEV010000028.1 GCA_030861865.1 Thermoproteota archaeon
AATAATAGCATAAGGGTTGACAATGCTTGTCTGACTGACGTATTCGTTAATCTTGTTCTTCATATTATTTCTTGTAATTGGAGAAAGTTTTGCATGGAGCACAGCCTCGACCTTAAAGCCGGAGTCTACCTCTATCTTGCTTTCTTCGCCTTTGATTACTTTTTTTGCAAGGACTATTGGCTTATTTGTGCTGATGTCTGTCCTAAGCGCGAAATAATATTCCAAACCTTCATCAATCGATTTTGACCAGACCTTGAGTGGATGAATAGTATCTTTGGTAGAAAACGCGGCTATCATTTTGAGGCCCACACCAAATAGGCCACGCTGCTGCTTTTCAACGTACTTGCCTGATGTCAGGAACGAGCATACTGCAACGGGTACCTTGTCTGAGGGTATCCCGATACCGTTGTCTTGGCATGTAATCATCCATAGGTCATTTGACGCATCAAGTAGCTTGAGCGACAGCGATATCTTGGGAAGGATATGGCCTGTCTCGCACGAGTCAAGTGAGTTTTCGATAAGTTCCCTTACAGCCATGTATAAAATACGCTCCGTGGTAAAGCCCGCAAGAGCCGAATTGTCGACGAAGAATTCAGACTCGGCTTTTTTATCATACCTCACCTTTCCTTTCAGCACTGCCGGCTTTGACTGTGCAGCTGCAACTTCTACAGTAGCCTTTTGATTCAAAGTCATCCAGATTATTCGCTAACTCAATTTAACTTTTTATGAAAAATTTATTGAGTTGATAGATAATAAAGGTTAATCTGGTTATATTGAGACCTCTTGAGAATTTTCTTCCCTATACATACTCGATCTAAAATTAACTTATAATGACAGAGCGGTTCTACGCGAATTTCAAATATAGAAAGAAGCAGCTAACCTAGTAGCCTAGATGTTGTTGTTGTCGTCATTGTTCGTCATTGTCATGCGTGAACTGGTAAGGGTTGTTCCTCTGGTTCTGGTTCACTAATGCGATAGTGTTTCTAATGAGATGGTACATACTGTCATGGCAGGGGCATGCGCACATCTTGGTCATAGTGAATGAGTTGACCATATCTTTGATGATGCCACTGCACAATCCATGATCATTTTTGAGGCAATCGTCTGACTTGGCCACAACTACTTTTCTAAGTGTACAGTATTTATAGTGAATGGAAATAGTTAAATCAATTTTCTTCCTTTTTCTTGCATGAAGATTTATTCTGAAAGCAGACCATGGGGCAGATTTGAGAAGTTCCACGAAAACAAGTCTTGTACTGTCAAATTGATTTATGTCAATGCAAATTCCCGACTCAGTCTGCAGTACCACAAGAAGCGGTCAGAATTCTGGAAAGTGATCAAGGGCACTGCTATGGTCGAGATTGATAAAAAGAGAATTGTCCTAGGAGAGGGGGAGACGATTACGATCCCAAGACAGGCAAAACATAGAGTACTTGCGCTTGAGAGTGAATGCATAATACTTGAAATCTCATACGGTAGGTTTGACGAAAATGACATCGTCAGATTAGAGGATGACTACCATAGGGTCAGCATGCCAAAGACCCGAGTAGCAGCTGCCTAAGTGGATATGCTCATAACTAGTAACATAAGCTTCGGCCACATTAGAGTTCAAAATAATCACGCGAAAGAGAGCAAGAGCCATCCGTATACTTTTTTTAGCAAAAAAAGCGTGAGGGTAATAATTCTAAAGGCGGTGTGCTGATGGCCAAGATCAGCGAAAGCTATTACAGCTCGAAGAGATACAAAATCTCTTACAGATATTACTTTGATATTCAGCAAGCAGACCTTTTTTGACAGTTAGCCACCAACAGATAGCATTGGCTGTGAATAAGAAGGCTTGAAATTGAAAGGTCAGGGATACCATAAATGAGGCTTGTAGACACCTTCAAGGGAAGTCTGGATCCACGTCTCTTCAGGCTTTACCGCAGATACCTTTATTCAAGATACAAAGCAACCGACGAGCTTGCACAGGCAGAAGTAGTACACGAGAAGGCAAAAGAAAGTCTACTCAAGATGACAGACAAGTTTAGGCAAAACATGACGTATTTTGATCCTGGTGACCAGCTGGCAGTCGAAATTGAAAATTATGAATTGAAAAGTCCAGTTGGAATCGCAGCTGGGTTTGATAAGAACTGCGAGGTGCTTAGGCCAACATCATATGTTTTTGGCTTTCTGAATCCTGGCAGCGTGCTGAAAAATCCTAGTATTGGCAATCCCCAGCGGCCAAAGAGAGAGGGCACTGTCAGGATTGTAGTTGACGATGAAAGAAAGGCAATAATTAACGCACAAGGGTACCCTCACAAAGGCCTCGATTATACAATTTCAAATTTAAGAAAATTTATGGGAAGTTCAAGGGGCAATGCCAAGGTCCTGCTTAACTTTTCTGGCATTACTGACATATATACTGAAGACGCGGTGCTGGATTCATGCAAAGAAATTCTAGTTAGATCTGCACCCCATATCGACTTTGGGTTTGAAGAAAATAGGACTTCGCCAAACACTGATTTCAATAAGGTGCTTCAGACGCCTGAATTTACAAAAAAAATAATCGACCTGATGAACACACATGTGCCAGGCAAGGTTAAGGCGTCCAAGATATCTCCATACAGCAAGCTGCCGCCATCAGATGAAGAAAAGAAATCCAAGCTCAAATCGATCAAGGTATTTTGTGAAAATGGCGGGCATATGATCACACTAGGCAACACAAGGTCGGTGGATACTAAATCTAATAGGCTTTGCCGAAATTTTGCAAGAGAAGTTGCCGGTGAAAGCGGCAAGCCGCTTTTTCCTTACATGCTGAAGTTGGTAGAGGATGTACACAGAGCATTTCCTGATATAACAATAGTTGCCTGTGGCGGCATTTTTTCAGGACAAGACGCTTGGAAAGTATACGAAAAGGGCGCGACTTTGCTCTCGCTATATACCGCTCTTACATTCTACGGTTTTGGTGTTGTAAGGGACATACACAATGTTTTGAAAAGAAAGTTAGGTAGCGAAACCTTACAAGATTTTATGGAAAAGCGAGACGGCCGTGTGAGATAAATACTAACACAAACCATTGCAAAGCATTGGAAACCTTTTAATGCACCTGTAATCTCCTTCCTCTGAAAGGAATAGGGATTTGGAGCGTTGGGAAAGTATCCTAAAGTGGTTCTTGCTGCCGATCGTACATTGATGTCCCCTTATAGAGGAATATCGCTTGCGTCATTCTTTGGCTGTGCCCCAGCACTGGACTTTAACAGGGATCACAATTCATTTTGGTACTATGTCATGCGCAATCAGGTCACTCCAAGAGTCCTTTTTGATTTTATTTGCAATCCTATTGACCATACAAACGGAGTCGCCAATTACGCTCCTTATGGCCTAAGAAAGGTCGAAGCTGCGCTTCGAAGGGACGGCTACAAGCAGGGGGATGTCGTGGTTTCCCACCCAGATCACATCGAGAAATTCATTGGGCCTGAAACTGAAGTTGTCGGGACATATGAGATGGATCCACTTGGCATGGGTCCAGTCACCATGACATTCACCTATGGTCGCAAACAGATGTCCTATGATGAATTTTACAACCGTGAGCTTCATATGAGGATCAATGCCGCCAAGGCAAGGACAGGAAGCAAGGCCAAGGTGATTGCTGGTGCTTCTGGCACTTGGCAATATAACTACGACCCAGCCAAGATAGAGGAGTATGGCCTTTATGGCGTTGTCGAAGGCGAGCTGGGAGGTATCGGCCCCGAAATCGATGGAGCTGGAGGCAGATTCTTTGATGCGCTCATTGCAGGTGAGTGTGACACTGCCAATCCGTTCAAGAAGAGCCAGTTCAAGGTTGAGATTAAAGAATTTGCTAGAAACGGCAGAACGTATCACGGCAGGTTCATTCACTACTGGGATGAGCCATCAGTCAGTGAGATTCCAACAATTGTTAACCCTAGTATGCATGGCATGGTTGAGGTTATGCGTGGCTGTGGACGCGGCTGCAAGTTCTGTGATGTAACACTGAGACCACTCAGGTATTACCCGGTTGAAAAAGTGCAAAAGGAAATAGAGGTGAACATGAAGTACGGTGGATTAAAGAATGCCTGGGTCCATAGCGACGACATTTTCGTCTATGGCCTCAACCCTAGGACAACAAAGAACATGCAGCCAAATAGGGAAGCCCTGGAAGAGCTGTTCAAGGGCATCATGGCAACCGGCATCGAGCATACAAACCCAACCCATGGGACGCTTGCCGGTGCAATCGCAGATGAGAGACTCATCCCTAATGTATCTAAGATAATTAGAGCCAGCCCCGACAACCACATTGGCATCCAATGCGGTTTCGAGACTGGCAGCATAAGGCTCATTGGCAAATATGCAAATCGCAAGCTCGCCCCATACAAGCCGGAAGAGTGGCACTGGGTGGTCAAAACGGCCATTAAAACACTCAACGAGAACTACTGGGTTCCTGCTTTCACGCTGATCATGGGTCTTGACAACGACGAGACACAGGAGGACAGCTGGGAGACAATCCAGCTCATACATGAGCTCGAGACTGAGCAGCCAGACAGCAAGTTCACTACGACGCCACTCACATTTGTGCCTATAGGGCTTCTTGAGAAATCAGACTTTTTTGACATTGGCAATACGATGGATCCGGGGAAGTTAGGTGTCATGTACAAGACTTGGCAGCACAACTTCAAGTACGGCATCCAAAAGTTCATGGGTAAGGTAGGACGCGACAACCCGATAAAGAATTGGTTCTTCACACAGATGGCTTCAACTCTTGGAGGCGTGCCGCTTTCTGCAATGGAGAGATTCGCAAGGAAAAAGGGCGTGGAGCATGAGCACGCTATTGAAAAGGTAAAGGCAAAATACTGGTAAAAGCCTCAACTTTATTAGAACACAACCTTCTCACCAATCCACGAAGATCGGCATCTCAGCATCAGGAGACATCGGACAACAACTTGTGGACAGCTTTATTGCAAGAGGACACACCC
>JALZEV010000069.1 GCA_030861865.1 Thermoproteota archaeon
CGCATGCCATGTACTTTTTATGATTGCAAATAAAATGAAGATAAGCGAGCAGGATGCAGCTGACATGCTTTCAGAGGCGCTTCTTGATAACAATCAACTAAATGACCAGTTCATAGAGATGGTAGAAAATATACACATGAAACGGAGAACAATGGGTCTGAGTTTTGTGTTGAAGAGTAGAGAAGCAAAAGACAGGCGCATAGAGTCTCAGTTCAAGAATACCCTAAATGAGCTTCTAGGAGATGCCTCCTATTATGGCAGCGAGATTGTTCTTAGAAAGCTGATCGTGTCTCAGATAGCCCTTGAGCTGGCACAAAATTTAGGCATAGATTATCATGCATCCACAGAAGAATTGTACTATTATATGAGAAAGAAAGATATGGAAACCCACACTGAACTTATGCACATAATTAAGTCAATTATTGATAAAACAATGAAAAGGTAAAAATAACTTGAGAGCTATTCCAGGATATACTACTATTTTGTCAAAATTTGTTTCAAAGCAACATGGCAGTCTTCATGATAAATCTGCGAAATACATTACTGCTTTAATTTTACTGCTTTAACTCTTTTCAACCACATACTTGCTCTCAAATGGCGAAAGCTCACGAAGCTCCTTTATGACACTTGAAAGAATATCAACTGCCCTGTCAATTTCATCTTTTGTATTGTACATCCCAAGGCTGAGCCGAAGCGAGCCAGTAATCTCTTCATATGAAAATCCCATTGCCTTCAATACATGTGACTGTTTTTGCTTCTTAACTGAGCATGCAGATCCGGTAGAGGCAGCAATACCATTTTCATCAAGTTTGATTACCAGATCTTCTCCATTCACTCCAAAAAATGTAAAGTGTGCATTATTTGCGATCCTCTCAGTACGCAGACCATTCAGCCGTGACCGTGGTATTTCCTTTAGTACACGCTCAATTATATAGTTGCGCAGGCCAACCACATGCTCTTGATAATGTCCCATCCTTTTGTTAGCAAGCTCACAGGCCTTGCCAAAACCTACAATGCCCGGCACATTCTCTGTACCTGACCGCAGATACCACTCTTGTCCCCCGCCATGAATTATCGGCAATATCTTTAGGTTGGATCTAATGTAAAGTGCCCCTACTCCTTTAGGTCCATTTATCTTGTGGGATGAAAGGGACATCATGTCTACTCCAAGGTTCTTGATATTTAAGGGCAGTTTTCCTCCAGCCTGTACTGCATCAGTATGAAAGAGCGCGCCAGCCTGATGTGCAATTTCGACAAGCTCTTTAATTGGCTGGATTGTGCCGACCTCGTTATTTGCATACATGATGCTGACAAGTCCCACATTATCTGAAATCACATTTTTCAGTTCAGATGGCCTGACAAGTCCCTCTCCTGTCACCGGCAGATGCATAATGACAAAACCCCTATCTTCTAGATCCTTGCATGGCTCAAGCACTGCATCATGTTCTATACTACTTGTAATTATCATATTCTTTCTGGCCATTTTGCTTTTGACATGTATAGCTGTGCCCTTGAGAGCAAGGTTATTTGCCTCAGTTCCTCCAGATGTAAACGTGATCTCGCGTGGGGATGATGCACATATCATCTCTGCAACTCTTTTTCTTGCAAGATGTATCGCTCTACTTGTTTCTCTACCAAACTTGTGTATAGAGGACGGGTTGCCATACCGTTCTTTTAGGTATGGCAACATTTCCGCAATCACTTCATCTGCAACTGGCGTTGATGCCGCAGTATCTAGATAAATGTGGGAGGAATATTCGTCGTCAGTCATACCAATCTATAACCACCAGCTTACCTGTCTTGTAACCTACTACATCAATAGAAACGAATTTGAATGTAAGCTCCTTAAGCTTTTTGTCCAAGATTGCAAGCTTGCCTACATCAAACATCTTGTGCAACTCGTCTCTGCCTACTTCAATCCTTGCAAGATCGCCGTGATCTCTTACCCGCACCTGCCTGACGTCAAAAATTGTCTTGACTATTATCTCTGCATTCTCAATCCTTTGTAGTTTTTCATATGTGACCTCGCTCCCTGTCGGTATCCGGGATGCAAGACATGCATTGGAAGGCTTGTCATAAACAGAGAGCTCAAAACTCTTTGCAATTTGACGTATCTCTGTCTTCCCTATGCCAAGCTCTATCATGGGGCTTCGCACCCCATTTTCACGGAGAGCTCTAATGCCGGGCCTGTAGTCTGTCAGATCGTCGATATTTGTTCCATCTACAATGAGTTGTATACCTGCCCTTTTTGCTTCCTCTGCAAGGTGCTGTCCAAGCTCCGTCCTGCAATAGTAGCATCGCATAGTGTCGTTTTTTACAAAGGATATATTTTCAAGCTCGTTGTATTCAATCACTTTGTGCTTAATGCCTATCTCCCTTGAGACTCTCCATGCCGTGGTAAGTTCTTCCTCTGCCAACGTCTTATAATCAGCAGTTATGGCAATAGCGCCGTTGCCAAGCGCTTTCTTTGCAGCTAGTGCTACTACAGCACTGTCGACTCCACCAGAAAGTGCCACTATTGCTTTGTTGGCCCCGTTCTTTACGAACCACTCTACCAGTTTATTGAAGGTTTCCATTTTATGCTTCTCCCAGCTTTTTCATAACCTCTGACCGGATCTGATCCATTGCCCTCTTGACCGGCATTTGACACTTTGTTGCAATCATCTTGATATCTTCAAACTCAGGTTTAACATTTGTTATTCTCCCAGCTGAGTCCTTGACAATCTTGACGCGCACGTCGAGGATGTTGCCGTTAATATTAATCGGCATAGTTAGTATGCCCCTAGGCAGAACAATTCGCTCTACTTCCTGGACTCGAGCACCAAGCGTCCCAGATTCATCGAACAGTAACTCAAGCACGCTGTTTAGTTGCGTGTTTTCTGATATAATTCTAATGAGATAGGTTGGCCGGCTCTTTTTAGTGGTACCTGAAATAACTGTCACATCCTTCGCGACTTCTGCCAGCTGCTCTACAAGGTTACCTACTAGCTCGCCAGACACGTCATCGATGTTTGTTTCCACTACATAGACTGTATCCTTGGTGGTTTCATAGACAGTTCCTGATGTACCTATTGCTACACGAACCAAGTTGGGAAAACCTTCAAACTTTTTTATGCCCGCACCATAGCCAATTTTTTCAGGCGCAATGCTGGGATAGTAGTTGACACTACCGTGCACCAAATTGACAAGCATTGCTGCCCCTGTAGGAGTTGTCAGCTCATCTTCAGCCTGCCCCCCTACCAAGACGAATTGTTTATTCTTGAAAATTTCAAGGATTGCACTGGTAGGATTTGGTATGGTACCATGAGAGAACCTTAGCAGGCCGCCACCAACTGCCACTTTAGTAGAATATATTTTAGCGTCAAACAGCTGGAGGTCCTGCAATGCTGTTGCACATCCAACAAGGTCTGCAAACGTATCAATGCTGGATGCTTCGTGCAGATGTACGCTGTCAAAATTCTGGCCATGGATAGTAGCCTCAGCGGAAATTATCATTTTGAGAGAATCTAGCGCAAATGTCTTGGCCCTATCCCCAAGCCCCACAGAGTCACAGCATCTTGCAAGTGCAGAATACATTTCTGAGCCTTTGCGCTTGAGTATGTCATCTTTGCATTTCATCTGCAGCTGCGTGGCAGCAAAGCTATGTGATATTACTTTGGCAAAATGAGCATTGATTATCCTGCTGTCCTTGACAAAGTTCTGGCAAGCAAAGATCGCCTCAATAACTTTGGTCTTGTTAGCACCAGCATCCACTAGACTGGACAGTAGCATGTCGCCAGCAATTCCTGCTACTTGAGAATCGATGATGGCAACTCTTGACATAGCTACCTAGCTTGTGCTTTTGCTTTATATCACGTTTATACTTTTATCTCGTTATGTCACCAAAGTCATGTTCAGCTGGAATATCTTCAGGAGGCGTGCCATACGCGAGAACGATCTCTCTGAGCGATTCTAGCGGTATTGTCCTATAATCACCTTCAAATCTCTGGCCATCTACATATGCTGTCACAGGCATATCAGAGACAGAGTCAAAGAATGCCGTTGAATTATGAGTCTGTTGCCAAATGTCAAGGAACTGCCCCATTGTGAATTCTCTGGCTTCAGGCGCTTCGATATGTATTATGCCATCTCCACTATGAGTATGAAGCCAGTATAGGCACGAGGGTGAAGAAAGTATCCCAATATTTGAAGGGACTTGCTGCTGTACTCCGTCAATGAATATATCTAAACCTGAATGAATATGGTAATTAAGCTGCTCAGACCTATTACATTCTATTCCACTTATTGCCATTGCTGTAGGAGGCTGGTATAAAATAGCTCCTGCGATGCTAGCTGCCGCCACTGCGATGATGACTGGTATTATAATCATCATGTATTTTCTTTTTCTACGTCGATCTACAGCAAAGTAGCTGTCGTCCCTCCTTTTCTTTGACAATTCGTTATTGACTTGACATGCTGATTAATTTAAAGCTGATCCGGCTCCAATCACAATTTATATAAGCAATTCTCCAGTTGCAAGTTCAGCTATGACAATTACCATAATTGGATCTGGAAAGGTTGGTGCCTCAGCTGCCCTTAATTGCGGGCTGAGGGAGCTTGATAGAGACATATTGCTGCTTGATATAGTACAGGGACTCCCTCAGGGAGAAGCAATGGACATCAATCACCAGCTGTCAGAAAGGGGCTCTGACGCCATAGTGCGTGGTTCAAACAATTACGAGGACGTACGCGATTCTGACTATGTAGTGCTTGTTGCTGGCGTTGGAAGAAAGCCAGGCATGACGAGAATGGATC
>JALZEV010000010.1 GCA_030861865.1 Thermoproteota archaeon
AGGTAAACTGAATTAATAACCTGTTTTCAAGATCTATTTTGGACCATGAAACCGTCTCATAGCAATCCGAAGGATCCAAACCCCATTACGGTTATAGATAACCTCTAAACCTTGGTTAGTAGAACCCTTGCTCTTCCCGTGAGACAAATCTACCTTTTTCTTTTGCCATGGTCCCAGGTTGCATAAAACTTTGGTGTTATTTCTAATATGATGGCGTCTCCTTTTCTAATACTACTTATGATAACCTGCGACATATGATGTTCAATACTTCCAAGGTATTTGACTACTATTTTTTCAATTATTAGTAGATTAAGATTAACATCATCAGAGATTCTTGCTGTTCCCTTCCCACGCACTCCTTTGTATGGAATATTGTCATCGTCAATACAATAGTATATGAGATTATTCCTTCGGAGGTTTTGAGTTTTCCTAGATTCTTTGCCACTTTCTATGTAAATTTTATCACTGTTATTGTCAAAATAATACCATGTAGGATGTATGTTAGGTTCTCCTTTTTCATCGAGGGTTGAAATGTGAACAAGTTTTTTGCTATTAACCAAGAAATTCCTAACTTCATCTTCAATCATAGGACCGCTAAATTCAGGTTCACTTGCATCAAGAATTTTCATAAAGTGCTAGCGTGTTGTTTGGACATATAAAGATGGTTTCACGGCTTCCCGACATCTTCACCGGTAAAGAACCGACATCAAGATCAGGGCAAAAGTGAAGGAGACACTACTAAATCGTGAAGATACAATCTGCACTAACAAGCAAGCATCCCTTCAGCATCATCCTTTTAACATCCTCATGCATTACAAGTTAATTATTCTGTTATTATTGAGTTATATAGTCGGTTGAGTCCACCTTCTCAAGTTTTTTCTATCGAATCCCTCTAGTCTCTTAGATATTCTGCTTACAATTTAGCGGCGTCATATCGAATCTAGGAAACTGTGAAAGAGAACACATAAAATTATCAACCAATTTCTTCATATAGCTTTCCACCTTGATGGAGCCTCCACGCAATTTCAAATGTTTGTCCTTGCGCACGTGCAGTTGGTGTATGAGCAGCCAAGTAGCGTGCAGCAGCTATCAAGACATGCGAAATAGGTTTGACACTGTCCAAGATTTGAAGGCATTGGAGCTCCGTCTTCTGTCTAAAAGTGGCTTCTAGCATCTGAATTGTATGGAAACTTCTATCCTCCCTTAATAGGGCATGCATAAGAATTGGTGAGAGTTCTCTTTCTCCTTGCGTAGAAAGGCACCGGGTAACCATCTTCGCGGCTTCATTTACCTGGTGGCGTTTATCAAGTGTATCGAGAAATCGGTCCATAATATTTTCCCGGTTGCTCTCGCTATCTTTATTATTGATTGGCCCTTCCTTCCGAGAAGGAAGTGCCACACAAGGTACGTTTAGAAATCTATTGAGATAGTTTGACATTGCGACATCAAAGATTGCACGTAAAAGCTCCTTGGATGAAGGCAGCCGACGGATAGCCTGTTGAACAGCATTGGCGAATGTAAAAGTGTGAAGGGCAGTATCCCAGTCAGAATATTCATTGGTAACGGGAAATTGCGCAATTCTAAGGGCAGCGGCATAAGCTACTACCGCAGCCAATTCTTCTTGCTTTGCACCATCTTGTAGAGATTCAATAAGTACATCTATAATCGCAGTGGGATTATCTCCCAACAATACATCGATGATTTCCTTGCTAGCTTTCCAGGTATTTTGACTTTGCTTACCTTTTTCTAATGCAGCTGGAAGCTTGTCAAAGCAATCATTTAACAGTGCTACAATATCGATAGGATGTCGCCACGAACTCCTTTCCTCCATCCTTGCCGCTTGAGCATAAAGCGTGACAAGGCTAGTCAGTACTTGTTCAGCCATATCCCATCCCACTATATCGAGCGCTTCAAAGGCCTTATTAGTAAAATCTAGAATATGCCCGGAATCAAGATAACGGTGGTCAGTAGCTGCTGAAAACAGCATATCTGCTATGGTATTAGGTTCTGTTACGGCTCTTATGGCAGTAACAAGGCAGCGTTCAGCTCCATCAGCATCGCGAACCTCTATGAAGTGACGGAACCATCGCTTCAGCGTCCCCACATCTGCAGAAGACTTCTTTACATCTGGCAATGGGCTGACCGCGAATCGAGGTGGTTGTCCGGAACAGTCGCTAGCAACAGCCGAGAGACCGTGATAAAGTGCTCTAAGCCTATCCTCATGTCTTGAATATGGAGCTAGATTCATCATACAAGTAAGAATGGTCAATCCCGGACCCCAACCTTCTTGCCTGTATCTTGTGCCATATTCCAATCCTTTCCTAAATAGGTCAGAACTTGAGACTCCTTCTGAGTCGAGCGTCAGTATTGACTTGGCAATAATGAGTGCTATGTTTTGTTCCATCGCATCGTTTAGTCTTCGCAGATAGTATGTACGGTGCTCTTCTTTAGTTTTATTAGCTCGCTGGGTATGGACAAAAATATTGCCGTCGATAACATTCACAGTAAATACAGGCACATCATCAGCCCACAAATCAAAACAACCTCCAGTTTTAATATCAAATCTAGCATGGTGCCAATCACAGGTCAATATGCCATCCTTCGTACTTCCTCGACTTAGAGGAAAACCCATGTGAGGACAACGATTGTCAAGAGCATATACTTCTCCTTCATGATAAAATAATACAATATCATATCCTTGAGCTGTAACAGAAAGATAGCCTTTATGCTTTAATTCTTCCAAAGTACCAACAGGAAAGGATTTCTTTGGCTCTTCGACCATAACCAGTATTGAATAGTTCTCTATGCGTGCTTTTATCTTATACTAAAAATGAAAGTTTTTCTTTTTACTGTATAGTTAAGGAATTTGATTCTGGGGCCAGTTGGGAAGAAGATAGATATGGTAAAAGAAATATACATGATAAACATATATGGAAAGGTAATCTAACTTCCATTAATATTCAGTGGAAAACTTGAGCACTGCAAACGGGACTTATGCTTCAGAGATACTAATCGCAATCTCTCAACTTTCATTTTTGTTCGATGCTACTTCGCTGAGTCACAATTTTGAAGGTTTTCTCTCGGAACCCTCTGGGCCATGTTTTCTAACAATATCACCTTATAGGTGACTAGGCATTATCATTATTATTAATAGCAGAATTAAGAGCACCGATGGTTGTAAAAGCAATTCTCTCTCTTGTTCTCTTGCTCTCTCTAGTCATGTTTTAGATGCTTCTTCAGTTGGTCAATTTCTTTTGTTTAGGACTGGCAAGATTTTGTCCATAATTATGCTATCTTGGTCAGCCGCCATGTCAAATGACACCGTTAGAACCGCCAAATCTGGATAGTCTAGCGGAATGCTGGCCCTCTTTACCCTCTTGTACAGTGCAAAAGTGTAAATTACATCTCCTAATTTTGATTCATAGTCTTCCCTTGTTTTCATGCGAAGGACAGTTTTCATTATATACTGTTCTCGAGTTCTTCTTCGTTTAGAAGAGGAACAAGTCCTTCTCGTATTTTATAGGCAATCAGCGTTCCCATGTTATTGGCAATGCCTGCAAATCTGATCGACTTATCAAGCTGCAATACTTTGTTGCAAATTTCTTTTGCATAGGCATAAGGGTTTGAAGAAGAGGACGACTTAGAAGAAGTCATTAAATAGTTATGTTTCAGGTAACTTAATTGAATTTCTTTGCATAATTCATTACCTGCAAAAAGATAGTGGAGATAGTGAAGACACTTTCGGTGTATCTAGTAAGTCTTCGTACACTATACGACAAGCGTCAATTATCACTTCGCATCATGCAACACGATCACCCAGAAAGTAGAACACAACAATGACCAGAAAATTATTAGTTCCAATTACTACAATGGCTGTGCAAACGATAATTGATAGCCATTTGGTTCGCGAATATGAAAGAACCTTTCTCCCCATGAAGCATTGGTAGGTTCATTTTCAAATACAATAGACTTTGAGATATATTCATCATGTTTCATATATGAATAAAGTTTGTCTACATTATCGGTATGAAATATTATCCTTCCAAAATCTTCAGTTTCTTTCATTTTTCCTACGGTAGACCCGTTGTAGAAACCAGAGCTGCCGTCGTCATCTATCAGTTCTAGATTAAGGTATGCTGCATTGCTTCCTTTACCTATTTCGAATGTTGTAAAAGAATCAGAAGGCTTCCCTCCATATGTAAGCCTAAAACCCGGGATCTTTGAGTACAGCAGGCATGATTTTTCCATATTCTTTACTTTGAGTGTAATGGCAGAAATTCGATAGACTGTCATGTCCTCATATGAGGGTACCGCTCTATTCTAATACAGATATCTGACAAATAGTTGGCAAATACCTACCTACATGTAGAAGAATCTAGCAGGTTTATAATGTATTGCCGAGTCTATTTTCTGAATGTTTTTCTCTCGGAACCCTCTGGGCCCGCCTTGTAATTGTATCGAGTCCCAATTGTAAAGTTTTTTTGCCGAGTCTTAGAGGACTCAAAATCACCAAAATAGTTCATCATAATAATAGTTGTCAGGCATATTTTTGACCACATCGACAATTGGCTGAGTAATAGAATTGCATACTGTGGTCCATGGGTTACCATAGCAGACGAAATTACTGATCCAAGCAATTTGCAGCTAATGCAAATGGAGATGGTATGATAAAAGGCTCGTCTGATAAACGAGGTGCTAGACAAGCTCCTAGAACCATAAAAGATAACTGAAGAGAATAAGCTAATACTATCCTCAAATTCATAAATTGCATCATACCCGCACAGACTGTTATGTCAACAATACAATTTAGCTCTGAACCATGTGGTCAGTATTATGCGAAGGCTTATTCTGCTGCAAGTGCAACGTCGCCACTTGCTCCTACTACGATCCCTCGGCGCGATCCAAGCGAAGACGATGTTCAGATTGAAATCCTCTTCTGCGGTATCTGCCACTCAGACCTCCATACAGTACGTAACGAGTGGGGTGGCGCTGTCTATCCATGCGTCCCCGGACATGAGATCGTTGGTCGTGTG
>JALZEV010000092.1 GCA_030861865.1 Thermoproteota archaeon
TGGTTAGAGCGTACGACTCATAATCTCATCTGGTAAGAAATCGTAAGGTCGCGGGCTCAAATCCCGCCTCCGGCACCTTTCTTTATAATCAATATGAATGCACTTCTGATTTATGCTCGCGAAGATATTTTTTCTTTTTGAATCGCTCATTACACTTTTCACACTTGAAAGGCTTTTCAAATTCTTCAAGAAACCGCCGTCTTCGTTCTTCTGCTGAATTCATAATTGGATTTTGACTATCAGCATTGATCGTCATAATCGAACTAGACCTTTTTTGTTTATTTACTTTAAGTAAGATAATTCTGTAGTAGCAGCATTCAAAATGAGTATTACATAGTTATATTAATTGAATAGTATAGCAGCTACAAAAAAGAATATGATGTCAACGAGGTTTAATTATGTCCGGAGCTGAGCTAGCTTTTAAGTCTTCCTGTATGGACGAGCGGATGAGGAAACTCATGTGCAAGAGGTTGCAAATTTGCAAAGCGCTTGTGTAGTTTAAGACACGATTATATATGATCTGTAAAAGTAGTCTTATAAGTGCCGTCGTAGCTCAGCCTGGGAGAGCACTCGACCTTTTAAGGGGTGAAGCTGAAGACCGAGCTGTCGTGAGCTCAAATCTCACCGACGGCATTTACATCTGTTTTGTAGCATTTATGACTATTCCAGCGGTGTTCTCGATTATCCTTCCAGAGGCAGCCAGGTGGTTCTTAGCATCGAATATAGCTGCTAATTCTTGCTTTGACAATCGACTAGAAATATTCCTATCTTCGCATGCAGCATCAAAAAAGTGCTGGCCACTTTCAAGTGCTGAAAATGCTACTCTTTGTATGTCTCGATAGGCATCGAAGCGAGCAATTCCTTTCTTTATTAGTGCGTCTAGTATAAATTCAGCATAGATCTGGCCCTTTGTCATTTCAATATTGTATGAGATCCTTTCTTTGTTTACTTTTAGTTCTTGAATTACCTTGATCATTGCATTAAGCATTTCGTCAAGTAGTATAGCAGCCATTGGAAGCGTAAAGCGTTCATTTGCTGAGTTTGAGAGGTCACGCTCGTGCCATGATGCAATATTTTCCATTGATACGCTCACAAGCGATCGCAGGATTCTTGCAAGCGAAGACACTCGCTCACTTTTTATGGGGTTACGTTTGACTGGCACTGCACTGCTTCCCATTTGGCCTCTCCGAAAATGCTCGGCGACTTCACCTATCTCTGTGCGTTGCAGGTTCCTGATCTCGATGGCGATCTTGTCGAGTGTCGAGCCAATCAGTGCAATACAAAACTGTATCTCTGCAAACCTCTCTCGGGGCACAATCTGTGTTGCAGCATCTATAGAGTAAAGACCAAGGTTTTGAGCAACAATTTTTTGTACCTCAAGTGCCTTGTCGCCCATTAGAGAGCCCGTACCAACTACTCCAAGCGTCTTACACACTAGAAAGCGCTTTTCACCCTCTTTGATACGATCGATGTGCTTGGCCATTTCCGCTGCCCACACTGCAAATTTTAATCCAAATGAAATAATGCTTGCATGCTGGCCATGCGTCCTGCCTACTGCAGGCAAGTCCCTGAATTGAAGCGCTCTATCTATTAAAAGATGCGCAAGTTTCGCTACCTTTGATAGAATTATTGAAAATGCCTCACGCATCTGCATGCAAATGGATGTGTCTATTACGTCATTGCTTGTCAGCCCGTAGTGTATCCATAGCTTGGATTTCGTTGAAACTTGCTCGCTTAATGCCTCGACCATTGCGGCAGTGTCATGCTCGCTCACTGACTCAAGTTCGCTAACTCTAGCAGGAGTGACCCTGCCCTGGCGGGCTTCTCTTGTAATTTCATCCGCTACATCTGCTGGTATCATACCTAGCTGGGCCTGGACTCGCGCAACGGTTGCCTCAAAATCGAGCTGATACTGCAGCCTCCTTTCATCCTCAAAGATATTGCGCATCTCTTTGCTACCATAGCGTCCAGAGTCTATCGGCAGTATTGGCATCAGTCTCAAGGATAGAGCGACGAAGTGGCAAAAATAAATCTTCTTGCCACGTATAAATTACTCCTCCCTCGACCATCTCATTTGTTTAATATCATCCGGTGTAGTGGATGTGTGTCCGCTCTATAGAATTACCTGGGAATTATACGTTGAAAAAATAAGCTACATGTTTTGCCTACGAGTTGGGCAAGGCTTATAATTACTTTACAAGAAATAGCAGCAACAGAATTGGATGAATTTATCACTCGCAGCGGTAGCCATAGAGTCAAGAAGATAAATGACTTTGAGTATAGAATAGACCCAGAGCCGGCCAAGGGTATGAAAGTCCCGGTCACAATCTACGCAGATGAATTGTTGGTATCGAAAATGGTGACTGACAGGACAGTTGACCAGGCTGCAAATGTCGCCACGCTACCAGGCATCAAAAAGCATGTTATAGTGCTTCCTGATGGCCATGAAGGCTATGGCTTTCCTGTCGGCGGTGTTGCCGCAACTGATCTTGAAGAAGGAGTGATTAGCCCCGGCGGAGTCGGCTATGATATCAACTGCGGCGTGCGCATGATACGGACGAACCTGACAGAGCGGGATGTTAGACCACGGCTAAAGGAGCTAGTCAACGAGCTCTTTAGATCAGTTCCCTCAGGCGTCGGAAGTGAGGGAGCACTAAAGCTGTCAAAGACCGAGCTTGACGAATTATTAGTAGAAGGTGTCAGATGGGCTGTCAGCCAAGGATATGGTACTGAAGACGATATGGAAGCATGCGAAGAGAGTGGTGAGATGGGAGGAGCAGATCCAGCAAGCGTCTCAGACACCGCAAGAAAAAGAGGTGCAGCTCAGCTCGGAAGTCTAGGTTCTGGCAACCACTTCCTTGAAGTGCAAAAAGTAGACAAGATCTTTGACGAGCGTGCAGCCAAGGCGATGGGCATTAACCAAGTGGGCCAGCTGACGGTGCTTATACACTGTGGATCCCGAGGCTTTGGCCACCAAATATGCACTGATTACTTGCGTGTTTCTGAATCTGTTCTACGAAAATATGGGTTGACGCTTGCAGACAGGGAGCTTGCATGCGTGCCCAACAATTCCAAAGAGGGAGAAGAGTATCGCAAAGCAATGTATTCTGCTCTCAATTTTGCATGGGCCAACCGCCAAATGATAACACATTGGACACGGAAAACTTTTGAGCAGATCTTCAAGTCAAAAGAAAGTGACCTTGACATGGATCTCATTTACGATGTTGCGCACAATATTGCGAAGGTGGAGCGCCACAGAATTAATGGCAAGGGGAGCTCGAATCTAGTAGTCCACAGAAAGGGTGCTACAAGGGCTTTCCCTGCAGGCATGGAACAGGTGCCAAGCAAGTATCGGAGCATTGGCCAGCCAGTAATAATACCGGGCTCAATGGGTACTGCCAGCTGGATTCTGCTTGGCAATCAAAATTCACTTGATCTCAGCTTTGGATCTACTGCACACGGAGCAGGGCGCATGATGTCGAGGTCTGCTGCAAAGCGTAGCTATACAGCCGACCTCGTGAAAAGTGGCCTAGAGTCAAAGGGAATCTATGTCAAAGCGCTTACAAAGGAAGGCGTGGTCGAAGAGGCGCCTGAGGCGTACAAGGATGTTGATGCCGTAGTGAATGTTTCGCATTCCCTTGGAATTGCTACCAAGGTGGCGAGGCTCGTACCGATAGGAGTGATAAAGGGATAATGCCAGCCGACGACGACCCTGACATTGACATAATCAATGCACGCAAACTAAGAGAGCTTCGTGAAAAGGCAGCTGCGATGGAAAAGGCGAAAGCCAGCAGCCGGCAGCCACGGCCGAAGTCCTCAAGGGAAATATTATCTAGCTACCTGTACGACAGAGCCGACGAAGTACTAGACCTTGCTTACGTGCAGTATCCTGTCCAGACTGAAGCGATTGTCACAAGAATTGCCAGACTCATTTTGTCGGGGGAAATAACAAGCAGGATATCTGGAGGTGAACTCTTGATGCTTTTCAGGTCTGTAGGCCTTAATATAAGGGTCAATACTACAATCAAGGTGGAAGACGATGGTAAATTGATCTCGTTCTCTGAGAAACTCAGGCAGCAGAAGAATGATTTGCCTTGATAATGGGGACGTTTATCCTGGATTTTCAGACAATTGATTTTGAACATGATGCTAAGGTTGCGATAGAGATGCTCTCGGACTACCAGAGGATCTGCCAGCTGGAAAACTCGTTTGCGCTCGACCCGCCGGTACAGAGCCTCGGCTGGTCGTTTGCGAAAATGTTTCTGGCAGGTCAATTCGTGGAGAAGTTATATACACATCAGGCTTACAACATAGAGGCTTCAAAAGGCAAAAAGCCTGAAGATAAGTTCATTGCATGGCTTCAAAAGGAATTGAAAGATAGAGGCTGTAGTGCGCAGATAAAAATAGCGCCAGAAATGAAATCAATCTAGACTCTCCGTCCTCTTCTGCCGCCTGGCTTTCTTGTAGTATCATGCGGCACAGGAGTCACGTCATCGATTCTACCAATGCGAAAGCCTGCTCTTGCAAGCGCCCTGATTGCAGCCTGAGCGCCAGGACCTGGAATTCTTGGACCTACTCCGCCGACAGCACGTACGCGAATATGTAGGGCAGTGATGCCCTTTGCCTTAGCCATCTCAGCTGCCGCAACAGCAGACTTCATAGCTGCATAAGGCGAGGATTCATATCGGTCAGCGGTTACGTGGCGTCCGCCAGAGCTAAATGAGATTGTCTCGCTCCCACTCAAATCAGTAATATGGACAAGTGTGTTATTGTAACTGCTAAAAATGTGAGCTACCCCCCACTTTGTTTGGGTAATGTCGCCTGTTGTTTCAGACATGCAATTGAACTTGCTTCTTTAGAGAGTTAAAAACTTTATCACTTATGCAAATGCATGTAGCCCCTATTCTCAAGAATCCTATTTCTGGCAAAGATGTTGCCAGAGCCCTTTTGCACTCTGCCTATAACATGCAGACTAACGCCTGCTTTCCTTGCTGCAGCCTCCGCTTGCCTCATTTTTGTAGGCGAAATCGTTGCCACTATCTCGTACTCTTCACCACCGTGAAACACTAACTCGTGCTTGTCAAGGCTGTTTTCATTTGCGAACTTATCCAAGCCTTCTACAGATGGAATGCTGTAAATTATGAAGTCAACTCTCTCGCTTCGGCTTGCCAGTTCATATAGGGATACTGCAAGTCCATCACTTGAATCAATTGACGATGAGAAATATCTTGCAAGCGCTAACCCGAAGCTCTGCCTTGGGTAGGGCTCGAGCACTGACTTCACTGCGTGCTTTCTGAATGTATTGCTGCCACTGTTGTTGACTGTACTCGCATTTTGCAGCAGGATCACTAGGCCAGCCGGAGCAAATCCAAAGGCCCCAGATACGATTACATAATCTCCTGGCTTCGCTCCACTTCTTGTTGGAACTTTGAATGTGGAAAAGCCAATCATGCTGCAGTCAATGATGAGCTCGCCAGCTTCGTTCGTATCCCCGCCCACTATTTTGACTCCAAATTCCTTTGAGGCAATAGCAAAGCCCTCAGCAAGCCCTTCAATATATGGCTGCTGTATGGAGTAGCTGTTTGGTATGCCAAGTGAAATTACTGCTGCGTATGGCTTGACGCCCTTGGCAGCAAGATCGCTTATGCATGAGACTATGCTCTTTCGTGCAGCCTGCCAGGCCTCCATACCGCTAGGAATATCAGTACTTTCAACCAGCATATCGCTTTTCATAACAATTCCCTTGTCTAGCAACGCCACGTCGTCAAGATTGCTTATACCCAGCTTCTTTGCAAAGATCCGGATAATCTGCTTTTCATCTAATTTGGTCATATACTCTCTGAACCTTTTCACTTGCCTCCTTGTAAATGACCCGTGCCTTCTCCCCTCTGGATTCGACAGATATCCTGATGACGTGTTCGGTGTTTGATGGTCTGATCAGTATCCATGAGTCTTCATCCATTATTGCCTTGATGCCATCTTCTGTTAATAGCGAGTACGAATCGCTCTTGAAGACATCAGGTAACTTTTCGATCACCACGTTGTGCAGTGAAGAATTAGCCACTATCTTGGATCGTATTTGTACAAATTGTGACGCAAACTTTAGGCACTCATCTACAGTCTTCTTGTCAAGCGTTGAGATCGTTGCAGCCGCCAAGAGACCATCCCGGCACATGTTAATCTTAGGCATGACAAACCCAGCGCTACTGCCCTCGCCGCCTGCTTCCGCGTTCACATCCAGCATCTTGCTGACGACGTTTGCTTCACCTACTTTGGAGTATGCAATAACCTTGCCATTGCTCTTATGGATGTATTTCTCTATTGCAACACTGGTATCGATGCTTGTAACAAACTTTTTGAGACCTATCTGCAGTGCTCTTGCTACACAAAGCAGCAGTGTCGCGTCTGGGCACAATTTTTTGCCTGCGCTGTTGACAACTACAAGCCTGTCAGCATCTAGGTCAAGCCCAAAACCATGATCTAGTTTGTTTGCAATTACAAGTGCGCGCAGGTCTGCCAGCTCATCTGTAGTGGGATCCGGGCCTCTTGATGATATCCCTGCAATGCCATTGATAGTGTAATACTTGTGTCCTAGCTTTTTGAATAAATACTCTGCATAGCCGCATGCCGCACCTCCAGCTCCATCAATTCCCACTTTGACGGCCGCAGTGTTACTCTTTGCCATCTCTGCAACTACGTCAAGATAGTTTGAGGAAATCTGAAACTCATTTCCAAAATTGTCAGGTTGATGATCGCTTGTCATCTTGAGCATTCTCTCTAACTCGTACTCAAACAAACCTCTACCATCAATTATGAACTTGAGCCCATTCCACTCTAAAGGGTTGTGTGATGCTGTAACTATAATACCAGCGCCATACTTACGTGCTTCTCTAAATGCCACGGGGGTGGGCGCAATGCCTAGGTTGTAAACATCGATACCCGCAGCCATCAGGTTTGCAATCACAGTTTGAGCAATAATCCTACTGGATGGACGAGTGTCACGTGCAACTACACACTTACTAGACTTGATTAAGCGAGCAAACTGGCCTACAAACCTGCTCACCTCGTGAAGGTTGAGGTCTTGTCCGTAGATGCCTCTGACTCCTGAGATCGATATTTTCACACCAAAAAACTGTTCTCAGTCTTATTTATTTTAGTGTGAAACATTAAATAACGAGGAGCTGAAGTTGCTTCTGTTTTGCCCTAGTAGCTCAGCCTGGCAGAGCTAAGGTTTCGTAAGTTTCTTAGAATCTCAAGGTAAGACTAGATGGACCATCAAACAAACCAAGAACTATGCCATAAAATACGGATATATCTTAAATACAGGTGATGCTTCTGAGCTGATGTCTCTTAGGACTAGACACAATGCTCTATCTGCTCTTGCAAACCTAGCAAAATATCAGGGACGTTACCAGGTGTTTCTAGAAATACGACAGCGCTATGCGCTAAAGTGGACATCAGGAAATGACTCGTTGCAAACCCTGCAGCGGTTCTTCAATCCTGAGCTATCTTTAGACACAATGCTGGATTGGGTTAGGAAGGCTATTGCAGTGTTGCCTCCAGACATGGCTGCAATTATCAAATTCAACTATATGACTGGATTAAGACCAGCTGAAGCTGTCGAGTCTGTCAGGCTGCTTAATGTTCAGAATTCAGAAATCGGAAAAATGAACAAAGTCCAATACTGCAACCCAGAACGTCAAGCCTTAGAACACTTTAGATTCCCAGAGATATTCTTGCGGCGGACCAAAAAGGCATATCTTAGCTTCATCACTTGTGAGCAACTCTCGGCGATTGGGGTTTTGGACTGTAAAAACCCTACCCCACTATCCCCACTCCAACTCATAACGCGATAAGGTTGGCATATAGGAAGAGGTCGCTGAAAATGGACATGCGTTATTGCCGCAAAATCTTTGGTTCTTGGCTTCACTCCCAGTCTGGTATCGCTACAGAGGAAATTGACTTCCTACAAGGACGAGTTAATCCATCGGTTTTCAGTAGGCACTACCTGACACCATCCCAAGACTTGAAAAGTAAGGTCATAGAAGCTCTTGAGCAGTTGCAGCGGCAGCTTCTTTAGCTCGAATATGTTCCTATTTGTATAGTAAACATTCTTTGGTCCCGTGTGCCAATGGCACTTGTTCTTTACTTCTTCTTCTTCTTTTTGTTCTTTTGATTGTCGCATCCTCGCCTTTGCTAGCGGTCCCCCTAAGAGGAACTCTTTGTTGTTGCTGGCGTTGATGGCGAATCTCTCCCTATCTGTATCATTATTATTCATGTATGTGTGCGTGGTGTTAGCGTTGTTCATCCCCCTCCTCCTTCGTCGTTAGCTGGTGCTGCTGCTGCGCCTTCATCTTCTGCTGCTAGCGGTTGCTCTTCTTCTGCTGCTGGTGGTTGCTCTTCTTGTACTGGTGCTTCTTCCTCTTCTTGTACTGGTGTTTCTTCTTCTGCTGCTGGCGGTTGCTCTTGCTCTTGTGCTAGGAACGGGGATTCAATTGGAGGACGATTCACTCTTACGGTAAACGATGCTGTTCCTGTATTACCAGATGCATCTACAGCGGTGCACTGTACTGTAGTAACACCTACTGGAAATGGAGAAAGAGAAGGTGGATTGCAAGAAATTGTAATGCTGCCTCCAACAGTATTGCCTCCAATAGCGGGATCATCGACTTGTCTGAGATGATTATCTGACTCTAATATAGCAATACCATCTACATCATCCTCTGCTTGTGTGACCCAGTTCTGTCGAGAAAAGTCTTCACCTATAACAGGAAGGGTAACTG
>JALZEV010000093.1 GCA_030861865.1 Thermoproteota archaeon
GTGTTCGACAAGGGCTGGGAAGAAGGTTAAGAAAGTCGTAAACGACCAGCAACAATATCTCCCCTTTTTACATTTTTATTTTCTAATCACCTAAAGAGCCTTAACTTCACTTCTATGTCGAATATATCATAATCTCTCTTATAATGTGAAATTATATCTATCTATTATTAGCACAAGCAAGGGACTAGGTTAAAAATGGACTGGGACTTGCAGAATAGAAACCAAACATCTAGAAGGTCAACGATAACCTATATGGCCGTCAACATCTAATCCGCTGCACTTTTCTTTTTGTTAATTCTTGAATTAATGTCTGCAAGTCTCAGTGGCTCAATACCAAGTTCCCTTACCAATGCGATTGCAGTTTTCAAAGTTACCCTATGGCCAACACTGATATACAATTTCTTGCTAATTGCATACCCCAGAATCTCGCCACCAAGCTCTACAAACCCATCAGGTCGCACCATTCCACACAACCGGCTTTTTGCGACACCGATCGTAGGTTTGTCAAGGGTTACACCAATGTAGCAGGCTAGCCCACATTTCCTCGGATGTAATAGTCCGTGGCCGTCAATAAGCAGTAGGTCATAAGTGTTCTTTAACAACTTGAGAGTGTAAAAGATAGGTTCCGCCTCTCTTAGCATCAATAATCCTGGTACATAAGGATACTTCACAATAGTTTGTACATCGACAGATTCGACAAGCTTTTGCATATTTCTGTCCATAATAACTGCAGAGCAGTAGGCACCGTTGCTATTGCTGCCACTACCGTAGGCAATGTCCACTCCGCAAATACTACTTATCCTGCCAAAGTCATCTTTGGCCGCTACTACCTTTTTTGCAATATTTTTTTGGAGCCTGATTGCATCGGGATATGTCAAAGTGCAGAAATATCATCGACAAGACGGGCATTTAGCCTTGCAGCTTTAGCAGCCTGTTTCATGAAATCGTCAGGAGCTATAATCACTATATTCTCAAACTTGCCTGCAAATGACTTTAGCGATTCTATAAATGTTGGATAGTCTTCAAGTCTGTGGCCTGATCTTGTGGCAAGATTATGTGATGCCGGAAAAATATCTGATATTTCTGCGGGAATAATGCCGAGGAAAGGACTGTAGCTACAGACCTGCGCATCAGGGAATTTTTTTACAATATCTTTGTAACCTGTAGTGGAGTAAAATGGGTGGATTTCGTCTTCAGGACATAGAATTAGTTTTTTCTTCTTCTTCTTCGACGGTTGAAATGTTGTAACTGTCCTCCTGAATCTTTTTGCCTCAGGCCTATGTTGGTCTATTGGATCATAAAAAAAAATAGCCTTTTCTTTGAAGAGCGGTGTGCCTTCCTCCAGCATTTCGATATCCTTGAAGATCTGCGCTGCTTCCATTAGCTTTGGATGTGCTCGCGCCTTCTGCATAACATATTCCCAGAGCCGGCCATCCATTATCGCTTGCTTGACAGCTTCCACCTCTGCCTTAAGGATATAGAGATTGTGTTTTGCAATTTCAATGGTCCGCGTATCTGTTTGCATCCTGTGCAATTCCTGCACTGTGTGCGATGAGCAAACTGAGCATTGGCATGATAGGTAGGCCAATTCATCGAGTCTAACTGTTCCATTTGGGGTCATGTATCTATTATCCTTGGCATACAACATGTAGGATGCAGAATCAAAAGTGTCGCATCCAAGTGCAATTGCGAGCGGAATAGTGAGCGGATGACCAGCTCCAAAGAGGTGAACGGGTTTTGCAGGGATTACTCTTTTTGCAGATACTATCATGCGGGCAAGCATAGCAAACTCGTATGCTTCCATTAGTTCAACAGGACTGCCAAGCGCCATCATCTCAAAACCCATTGTGTCAAGCTCCCTGGCCGAATATTCAACAAGATCAAAGTGCTCTGCTCCCTGCACAGGCGCAACCCATATCGCGCCTGTGTTGTCGTCTATTACTCGCAGGCTCTCTCGAGCATTCTTTAGTGTAATCGCAACATATTCTTTTGCCTTTTCATATTGAAGGCCATAGCCTGTAGGCCTATCAAGAGGGATAGATATGTCGCTTTTGATGTCATTTTCAAACTGGGCCATCATTGCCGGCTCAACTTTGACAGAGCCGTACTCAAGCACCTGGTAACCACCCGAGTCAGTCATAACTGCTCCATCATAATTAATGATATCATGTATTCCTCTCCTTCGTGCTTCGTCACCATAATGACGGAGAGTGATGTAAGCATTTGTAATCACAAGATCAAAGCCCATCTTTTTCAAAAATTGTGTACTGACCGTCTGTCTGACTGGGTGGACCACCGGCACAAAGGCTGGAGTTTCAACAACTCCATGTAGAGTCTGAAGCCTTCCTATGCGAGCTGCCAGATCTGAGTGCCAGACCTCAAACACAACTACTTCCTTGTCTCCTTAGTAAATTCGTCATAGATAGCCTTAACCCTGTTAGCAGCAAGCCCGGAACCTTCCTCGATACCAGCTTGCGTTACCTTGATCTTGTCCATGACGATTATTGCACCAACATCTTCTCGTATCTTGACAAGACCGGGGAAAACTCTTGAGAGCCTCTCTGCAAGCGCCTTGAAGTCAAATGGTTTTTCCATCAATCTTACTTCCTTGACAAATGAGCCGTTGACAATCACTTTCAGGATCCCATGTCCTTCAACGTTATCAAGCACAACATCAAGTCTTTCATCTATTCCAGCAAGCGTGCCACTGTAAATTTTTTGATCCGAAGTTTCCACGGAGACCTTTTTTCCAAGGAACTGGAGCGCCTCCTCACCAAACTTGCGTGTTACAACTGCAGCCATGCTAAGCAGTATCGTCGGGTAATATATATACGAATTTTTGTAACACATGCTGCCTAACCGCGCTCCAATATAGATTTAGGGAGTTCTCATATGCTATGTGTGATATTGATATATGTGCGTCTTCTTGTTGTCGTCGCTCTGGCTAATCTCGGTATCCACTTATTTTTACATTAGCTTTTCTGACCAAGACACGAATATCCTTGAGCCACTTGCATTGCAATAATAATTTTTGACTGTCGAAATAGTCATACAAATTGCTTTGCTTAATGTTCACTCAAATGTGCAGTTCGCTCGAGGTGTATATATATGGCGTCAGGGTTTTTGCGTAGCTGATACTGTTAGAACCTAACGACATTGTTTGACACCACCGCGACCAGACTTCAATGCACACACATACGCACACCCGCGCACATATATGCATGCTTGTTTCTTATACAGATATATTATTTCTTCTTCTTCTTGTTATTTTTATTGCATTAGTTTCGCTTCGTATATAGAGTGGCAAACCGCTGCTGCCAGTCTTTCTCGTGGCCATCATGTTAGTCATACATTCTATGCTGATTGGAAACTCTACCGTGGGATAAGATGTAAACATTAGTATTTGAAAAATCTCCGCATGTCGCCCTTTTCTGATACCAAGTTAAGCCAGTCTATCCCTATAAGCTTTGATTTTGATTTTGGTTTTGGTTTTTTTTGCAGTGCAGCTAATATTTCGTCTGCAGTCTCTTTTGGGGTCTTGTCTGTTGTATCAAATTCGGCAACTTTACGCTTGCCAAAGGTTTTCAGCGAATCGTAGAATGATGTACCTAAGATCTCGCTTGCAACGTTCTCTCTAACTTTGTTCACGCTGTAGCCTCTCTTTTTAAGAGTCTTTTCTAATTCATACGGTGATCTGCGCAGTACAGCTACCAAGTTGATGCCTGCAGGTTTTAACACATAGGGAGCAAGATGTCCTACTATCACCAAATCCCTTTTTGCCTTGAGCAGTTTCTCAAGCAGACTTACTAGCCTTTTGACATCAACATCAAGCCCGAGGTCAGTCTTTCTACCAGTAGCATTGTTGTCAATTGCAACCTCGTTGATATCAATCATCTCTGCATCTATCCTTTCTGCGATTACCTTAGCGCTTGTGTGTTTGCCAACACCAGGGTTGCCGGTTATAACCAATCTGAGCTTCTCCAATTGCGTTTTACTATGCAATACATTATTTATTCATGGATGCATTGACAATAGGCATGCGCACCTGCGAGTCCTGCAGTAGGGTCAGATTCTACTCACTCAACTTTCTGTTCTCAAAAACGATATGCAATGAATGCTATCTAAAAATGAAAGAAAAGCAGAGCAAGCGCTAGCTCTGTACGCTGCCGCATTTAGTGCAGAATTTTGCATTAACCTTAAGCTTGTTTCCACAACTGATGCAAAATTTCGTTTCAGGTTCAAGTGTCGCCCTGTCAAGTGGCGTCAGTTGGGGAGGAGACGTCACTTCAGTAGGCGCCGCAGACTCAACTCCCTTGTACATATCTGTGACAGCACCGCTAGGCTTGAATGAATCATCAATGTCTGGCACCAATTCTGGTTCTTTTTTGCTCCCTTTTTCTTCAAGGTAGAGCATGAGGCGGGGTCCCGGTTCGCCGTTTGGAAGGTTCACCTGCTCACCAAGCCAAATTGCGAATTTTCTCAGTGTCATATCTGGAGTAGAAAAGGTGAGCGTGTGAGTTGACATGTATTCCTCAGACGCGGCCCTGCCGTTGAACACCTTTGCCATTATTAAAGAATGCCTGAAAGTAGGTATATTAATTATTGCGACCTACCGCACTTGCTGCAGAACTTGGCATGCGCTGGTATCGATGCATTGCAGGCAATACAGTTCTTTGTTGTTGTTGTTGTTGTTGTTGAGCTTGCGCGGGGTTTTGGCAGCTCGATATCGACAGGCTTGAATGTAGGCTCCTGCGGCGAGGGAAGTGTGTATTCATTGCCGCTTGCGGCAGCAGACCCTACTGTACCGCCGGTCCCTACAAATCCTCCTATGCCAAAGCCAGCCTGCGGAGCTGAAGGAGATGATGAAGTTCCCGCGGTGGGACTTTTGATGGGTGTGCCCTTCTCCATGGTGTTTCTGATTTCAAGTATTACTCGAACAGTAAGAAAGCTCAATGCAGATGAAGAGATAAGATACTCGCCTATCTTGATAAAGAACTCCTTATCTCCCATTTTACCCTGCTTGTACAGCTGGTTTGCGTCGATAAACGATTCGTACAAATTCTGAGTGTCGT
>JALZEV010000011.1 GCA_030861865.1 Thermoproteota archaeon
AGCAGTATTGATACCTCTTGGTATTGCATCACTTGTTGTAGCATGGGGTCTGTTTAAAGGAAAAAGCTGGGCTTGGTTTGTTGCAGTTGCGCTGTCAATCATAGGATTAGTTGTTAATGTCATCTCATTAGTTACTTCAGATATAGGTGCAATAACTGGTGCACTTGTTGGCATTGCAATCAATGCTATAGTATTGTATTACCTTTCTAGAAGAAGTGTGAGGCAGTACTTTGGAAGAGTGGCGACTCCAACAGAGACATCATCAACTACTGTGTAAGATAACGAGAGCCATTTGGCTCTAGTTTTTTATTTATTTATTTTCTTGAGCCATTTGTGCAGCGCTAACGGTGTCTCTCTCTCTGAGCGTATCGCTTTGGTTTATGGACAATAATTATGTACACATGTAAAACACACAAATATCAAAACATCAGATGTAACTTCTATCTGACTTATGCATTACGAAGCTCAGCACGTTTGGATACTGCAGCTGAAAAAGCATGAACGGATTTATTCAGGCTACTCATTTTTGTGATTACCCAGCTGTTCAAGAAAATCATTTGCAAATTTACTTTGTAGCCTAGCCATGAGGTGATATCAGTCTTATAATACCCGGCTGGCCTAAAAGGCTTGTGGTTTCACTACTTCTAACTTATCTTAATCGTACAATTTCCCTATTATCTGGAACACCTGACCGGATTTTGAGGCGAGAATAGATAGCACTTGCCACATTTTCTGACTTGCTCTTTTCGCCATGGTTGACCAGAACACGCTTTGGCCTAATGCGCGAGGCAAAGTTTAGTATTTGGTTAAAGTCAGAGTGACCTGAAAATCCATCTATCTTTTGTGTTTGGCAGCGGACAGGAACTACTTTAACCTTGCCTGACTTGTCCATCATGCTAACTTCAGACATCGCTCCGTCAAGGACGCGCCTGCCAAGTGTGCCATTGATTTGGTAGGAGACAAACATAATTTTGTTTTTCGGGTTTGGTGCAAGCTCTTTGAAGTATTCTACAGATGGACCGCCTTCAAGCATGCCAGATGTTGCCATCACTATTGCGGGATTTTCGTCATTGAGTATATCATCGCGCTTGCCGTATCCACTAATGATTGTAAAATATTCTGATTGAAATGGATTTGTGCCCTGCGATACCGACTTGCGCACGTCGGAGCCAAGGTAGTGAGCATAAGACATATGTATAGCGCTTGCTTCCGAGATCATTCCCTCAATATATATTGGTGACTCGATGAGTCTGCCTTCCTTCATTTCCTTTGCCATGACAAGCATTATCTCCTGAGCTCTGCCAACAGCAGGAACGGGAACGAGGACCTTGCCACCATCCGTCAGTGTCTTATTTATGGACTCAGTAAAACTTCGGTATACCGATTGCTGATCAGGCATGACATCTGATGTATTACCATAGGTGCTTTCAGTGATGAGCGTTTCTACCCTTGGGTAAATAGATACTGCACTGTCGAGCAGCTGTGTCTTGGCGTACTTGTAATCTCCAGAGTACAAAATGTTATGAGCACCTGAAATATTAAGGTGAACAGTGGCGCTGCCCATAATATGTCCGGCATTGTTGAGTGTAATCGTCACATCTGGCGAAATGTCTGTTGGTTTGCCATAGGGCAGCGTGATACAGTGCTTGATAACTTCATTTACATCCCTTGATGAGTATGGCAAGTATGTGCCATTGCTGTTTGCAATCTTGACAGAGTCCATCTGAAGCAGGGTCATGAGCGGCAAAGTAGGCTCAGTACAGTAGACAGGTCCCCTGTAGCCATACTTGAAAAGTGTCGGCAGGTAGCCTTGGTGATCAATGTGTGCATGGCTTATCACTACTGCATCCAGATCGTCAAGGTCGAAGTTGAACCAGTCAAGTCTAGGATAAGCGTCAAGCCCAGACATTTCTCCGGGATTTATGCCACAGTCAAGCATCACCTTGGTCTCTGGTGTGACAACAATAAAACAGGATCTGCCTACTTGTTTGACTCCTCCAAGGCAAAATAGCATAACTTCTTCTCTGCTCGTAGACCACGATTGGGGCTTATTAGATCGAGGCTCACCCGTGGCCGTTGCTGTATTAATGGTAGTAGTTTGCTGTTGTTGCTGTTGCTGATGCTGCCATCGAGGTGCTGTGTTGTTCCCATTGACGCTGCTAACTATAAGGGGTTCTCTGAATATGCGCTTGCCCAGCTTTTGCAGAAACTCTGTCCTTTCTTTTGCGGAGCTTTTTAATGTAGAGTGCAGCGTGTTGATGGTGGATGAGGGAATATGAGGCGAACGTCTAGTATGTGCTATCCAGCCTGTTGATTGGGCAATTTGAATGAGCATGTTCGGATCTATTGCCTCTGGCTTGCTTACTTCAAGAACTACTTCGCCTGTTGCATCGTCGCAGAATATTGCAGACACCTGCACATCTTTTGGAAGCAATTTTACCACTGCTTGTCTAGTCTGGTCCTCTGGCAGCCTGCTTGATGGGTCAGTGCGAATAATGAACCTCTTTTTCAAAGTCTTTGACAAAGATGACAAAA
>JALZEV010000128.1 GCA_030861865.1 Thermoproteota archaeon
GTATGCATATAATTGCCAAACTAGGCATGTCTGAACTGTCGATGCCGCCTTATTTGATGATAGACGAAAGCACAAAGGCTAACATAGTCAGACTCAATAAGGGTGAGCTTGTGATGGTGCATCCTGCATTTCGACAGCCTATCAAGATCGTATTTCCAAAAGCCCCATTTAAGACCGGCTAGGCATCTTTTAGGAACTTGTTCGTGTTCTTACGGACAAGCGGTATTATCTTGTCCATTATTACCCCGTGCACATTCCGCGCTGCCTCTACGTCAAATGATAGTAAGAGCACATAATAAAGCCGGCTGTTCTCGTCAGCAATGGGAATCGTTGCCCTGATGAGCTTGGCATAGTTTGACATGGCGTAATTGATCTTCCCCAGCATGTACTCCCACCTCAGCCGTGTATATTGTCGAGTGGCGGCGGTGATTGCATATTGCGCCCGTTCCTCAGGATTGAGCAGTGGTTTGAGGCCCTTTCGTTCTGCTATTGCCACAAGGTGGCCGTCTCCGTCCGCAATGCCGGCAAACCTGATGGACTTGTCAAGGGTAATCATCTTGTCACAAAATTCCTGAAAGAATGGCTTCATTCAACTTATCTTGAAAAGCTGACTATATTTGATTTTCGTACAGATTTTATGCAAATACTTAAATGGGCTACACCTCTCAGTGCTTCTGCTTTGTCTGCTCAGGAAGTTGCAATGCTGGAGGATCGTAGGAACTCGCTGTTAAACAGGCGCGAGATAAAGGTGCTTTTCAGAGGAGCGGCCGGCAAGATCAATAGAAATGAGGCTGCCGAGAAAATAGCTAACCAGCTTAATATCAATAAAAAGCAGGTTGTTCCGATAAACCTTAGATGTCAAACTGGGATGACAGATGTTCATGGTGTATTGTATGTCTATGACGATGAAAATGAGGCTACCAGGCAACTACCACACTACAGATTGCTGAGGACACTCACTAGAGAGGAAAGGAAGAAAATACTTGCTGAAGAAAAGGCTGCCAAGCTTAAAGCCAAGCAGGAGGCTGCTACTTCGAAGACTGGTGCTGCTGCAGGTGCTAAAAGGTAATGGCGGACAAAAAGGCTCCAAGCAAAGGCGAAGTCACCATCTACAAATTCTATAACATACAAGGGGACAAGGTAACAAGGATCAAGCGCGATTGTCCCCGCTGCGGCAAGGGAACCTTTATGGCAGAGCACAAGAACAGGTTTACCTGTGGCAAATGTGGCTTTACTGAGTTTACTCATACTGAAAGTACCAAGAAGGCCAAAAAGTAAAAAAGACTAGCGCTAGCCGGCAATAGCATTTATTTCATTTTTGATCGTATGCACTATAGAAGGTACAAGCACAGGATAAAACGATTCTATATACCGCTTGCTCTTAGCAAGGCGTGAAATATTACTAGGATCTCCGACGCTCATATATCCTTCAACAAATTCCTTTGTTATTGTAGCTGCCATCTTATTGTTGCGAGTGCTCTTTAGACCCCAACTAATAAACTGCGCCACGTCCCAAGCTGGATCGCCGGCATTAAAGATAAACTGCTCAACATCGGTAAAGTACAGCAGGTCCTTTTCGCTGACAATGATATTTTTTGGCTTGATATTGCCAAAGGTTCCCCCTGCGGTATGGATTTTTGCAATCTCTGCTCCAGCCTTGCCAATCAAACTGGCCTCGCCTTTGCCTACCATGCAGTCTCTTATTACATCTGCTAGTGTTATTCCGTCGACAAATTGTGTCACTAGTAGTCTCTTACCGAGAACTACTGCCTCAATAACAGGCGTATGCAGACCAAGGCTACGTATATATCGGATTGCCTTGTATTCAAAGCCGAGCCTGAAGAGCGGATCCATCCTATACCTCCGTACCGGCTCACTCCACAGACCTATCATTGCCCACTTTAGTGCCTTTGATCTTGCAAGCTCTTTGACTGCGATTTTGTGTTCGTTTGAGCCACGCTTTAACACATACATTGTGGTTCTGCTGTTCTCGTTTCCGAGCCGCCTCTTTTTTGAAATAGAGTAATTGCCAAGATGTCTGGCTAGATCGTCAAGCCAGTTTCTGCCATCGACTATCAATCTGCCTTCAGGTAGTTTCCAATATGCCTTCCTTGGGTATAGCATAAAATCAGGGGGTTTCATCATCATCCTTACTTGACGCCGGATTTTGGATTCGGCTTCATTGACAGCAAAGTGCATGATTTTTCTTCCAGCGTAGGTGTGCACAAGATATGAGTTGAACTCTTGAAGCCTTTTTGTAAGTTTTAAATGGGTGTGTCTTTTCTCTCCAAATATACGCTTGTCAGATATCTGTAAAAGACCATCCTGTCTTGTGACAAAAATTTCGCTATCTTGTGCAACAATATCTGCTATTGCCCTATGATAACCCTCAAGTGCAAACTTTATGTTGTGCTTAGAAGTAGTGTACGTCTTGCAGTAGCTGTAAGCCGCATTTGCATACAGAGACATTCTGCGCTTTATCTTTGAAAATGCTACAAATTCTAGCGGAAAGATTATTTCTGTGCCAAGCACGCCCGTAGACTCTAAGATGTCGCGCACTTCCTCCAAGATAACCCGTCGTTTGTAAATCTGCTCAATCATCGCAAGAAACTCCGCATTAGCAATAGGTTCATAAATATGAAGTAAACGGCCTACTACAAATTCGCCAAGGAAAGCGGCCTGGGCATCCCGCAAAAGTGCTTTGCGGTCAACTGCAAGTGCGGATACTTTCGTACTGGATTCACGAAAATACGTGTATTTGACCACGTACGGATAATTCTCGAGAACAATAAGCAGATCTATGTCGCTGTCGGGCCGATCGTAGCCAGCAACCCTTGACCCATATATACAAGCAGCAATCATCCTACGGCCCTTTGCAACTTTGCAAATGCATTTTCTAATAACTTTGAGTTCCTGTAGGGAAATGCTAGACATAGCTGGATTTTTTCTTTTTGAGCTGTATGTTTTCAAATTCAGTAATTTTGTCTTTGACGTCCTGCTCGACCTTCAGACATGCCATAGCCTCTATAGGAATTTTTATAATATTGGCATCTACTGATATCTTTGATGTTGGGAGTCCTTTGTTCATCCATGTTTTGATGACCTTCTCCTCCAGCTTCAGATCTCTAAAGCCCTCTGGGAATCGGGTAGTAATGTGCCTTATTAGAGTAGGGTCGGATTTGAAGACCGCTCGTTCTTCAACGAGCCTAGTAGCATCAGCATAAGTTCCTTCAAAAAGTGTGCTGGACACGTCATCAGATATCACCTTCATCTTGAGTATTCTGTTTACGAGCTCCAAGTAGTGCATAAACTCATGTGCCAAAATTGCATGTATCGTGCCTTTTAGACCATAGGAAATGAGAGGCGCAGTTATCTGCACAACGACATGTAGCTGCTTGTGTGCGTCTACCACGGGTATTGTCCTTGCAAATAGTATTCCGATCTCAGCAAACTCGATGGCAGAGACAGAGATTACAAGGCTCGGCTCTACATAATAATAAGGATAATTCAAACCAGACGCTTCCTCGACTCGCTTAATCCCCTCTATGACCAACGGAAACCTTTTCATTATAAGGTCATAAACTTTTTGCGGGATCTGGCCGATTCTGTAGGCATTGTGAATCTTGTAGAGCGGGTCAAAAGTGTTCATCTATTGCTGATGTCAAATTGAGCCCGCCAAAAGAAAAACGTTACTGAACTTGGACGTCCAATATGTCAAACATAAGGCATTCGCACTTCATTCCAAGAATTTCTGAAATGTTAGGCTTCATATATTCTTCGCCACCTACTAGTTGCTTGATCATCAGCCCGCCGTCTGCGACAATTGTAAGGGTAAACTGGTTGCTGTCAAGCTGCTGAACGCGTACAGAATGGATGCTTTTCATACCTATTTTTGACTTGTTCTCAAATGTCACTTTAGAACCAGAGAGGGAATTGAGTTTTTTTAGAATTTTTTTTGTCAGAGCATTTTCGCATCTTATGAGAATTTTCGTCTTAACAGTAAAGCGTGGTTGGATCACAGGTATATAGTTAATCACATTAAACATTGCTTTGATGCCATTGGCTTTGATCGTCTTATTTTTAAGCTTCCTCTTCTTTGGATTAAAGACACGTACGTAAAATGGTCGGCCGCTTCCAAGAACCAGGCTGCTCTGATCTTCGCTTCCTATCCATGTGAATTTTGGTATCTGACCCCTAGTAATCTGTAATAGCTCATTTGCAATGATGCCTTCAACACTGTCATATCCAGATAATCCAGAATAGTTGCAAGAATTACATCCCTTACCTCCGCAACTAGCACACCTATCTTGTTTTTGCGGCAGTCCTCGTGACTTTTTGATGTAAACTCCGGCGAATGCAAGCGGTCTGGATATTACTACTACATTTACGTTGTTCTCCTTATCTACAGTCAGAGTAATCGTGATGTCTGGCTTTCCATACTCCACCTGTTTTCGTGTCAGCCTGGTGAGCCGCATACCAAGCTCCCTGGTCAGATATTGCTTGATACTCTCCCTTCCCCTTATTTTCAATCGTGCCCTCATTGCGTCTTCTCTCTCATATAGCTGAGTCGATAGCGTGGCACCAATAAGAAAGGTGTCAAATTCAAAGCCCTTGACTGCTGCCAGTATGCTGTTTGCTATAGCACCAAGGTTGTCCATCAGTCCTTGGCAGATATAACACGACCTGCTAGGCTTGCCTGTACTTATGTGCCTTTCAAGGCAGCGCTTGCAGAGTCTGTATTGCTTTAGCAGCGTTTCCTTGGGCATTATCCGAGACCAAGTTTTCTAATAAATCCTCCCATCCCTCTACCCTTATTGTGCTTCATGAAGGTCTTGGAGGTGTTGTACTGCTTGATCATTTCCTTGATTTCTCCTTCCGGCAGGCCAGAGCCTCTTGCTATCCGTTTTCTCCTTGACTCATTGATAATGTCTGGGTCTTTCCTTTCTTGCTTTGTCATTGACTGTATGATAAACCGCCATTTTTCCATCCTCATTTCCATTTCATCTAGCTTGTCTTCCTTGACCATGCCTGAAATTCCTAGATTCTCTATTATGTTCCTAAAGCCCATTTTGCTTGCTGATTCCATCTGGGCATAAAAATCCTCAATAGTCATCTTGCCGCTCATTAGCCGCTTTACCTGGTTTTCATCTGCCTGAAGCTCTAGGCCCTTAGCCATCTCTAATAGCGCTTTAATATCTCCCATACCAAGCAGCCTTCCTACAAATCGGGTCGGCGAGAACTGCTCAATGTCATCTATGCGCTCGCCAATGCCTATGAACATCACCTTTGCGCCTGTGGCAGCCGATGCTGCAAGAGCACCCCCTCCTTTGGCTGTACCATCAAGTTTTGTAATGACGAGGCCTCCAACTGAAGCAGCCTTATGGAAAGCCTCTGCCTGTTTAAAGGCCCCTTGGCCTATAGTTGAGTCAATAACTAGCAGGACTAAGTCCGGCGTGACTGCTTTATACATCTCACTCATTTCCTGCAGAAGACCTTCTTCCTCTTTGTGCCTTCCGGCAGTATCAATGATTATAACGTCAAGGTTCTGATCCTTGAAGTAATCAAGCCCATTTCTAGCTATTGCCACAGCGTTATTATTCTGCTCCTGTCCAAAGACTTCAACATTTATTTTGCTGCAGTTCATCTTCAATTGAGTCAGCGCGCCAGGACGCCACGTGTCTGCACCAATGACTCCGACTCTGTAGCCATGCTTTGTAAGCCACCTTGCCATCTTGGCAGTTACAGTAGTCTTGCCGCTTCCCTGGATACCAAGCATAAGGACTACATTTTGCCTGCCAGCCTTGAAGAATGACATTGCTAAAGAGGGATCATCTTCCTGCGCCTTGTCGATCGTCTTGATGACATCACCTGAATAGCCTAATAGCTTGGCAAGCTCCCCGTACAATATTGTAACAATGTGATCCTTCCTTGAAAGCCCCTTTGGAGGCTGCTCGCCTAGTGCCCTTTGTTTTAGGTTCTGCGTGATAGATATCACAAGTCTGACGTTGACATCGGACTGAAGCAGTGAGCGCTGGACATCCTTGCATATTGAGTCAATCAGTTCCTCGTTAATGTCAGATGCTCCTACTATTTTCTTCAGAGCTCCGCGAAGCCCTTCGCGCAGGTTATCAAACATGTATTATTTCTTTTCTACTAATGCCACTTCCCGTATTTCAAATATTCCCCTCTGGCCGTCCCAGTAGGTCGTAGCTGCATTGATTTGAAGCTTTTTCCAATATAGTGGGCAGTCGATGACAAGTGTTTCAGCTTCACCACCCTCAAATGTGAGATTAAAGCCATACTTTTTGCTTATAGACACGAGCTTGGCGATAGATTCCCTGTCAAGCTGCCTGCCGAGCCATTTCTCGTCGAGCCCCATTGTTGATACTCCCGCAATTATGATGTGAAAGCCCCGGTTGACAAGCTC
>JALZEV010000132.1 GCA_030861865.1 Thermoproteota archaeon
CCCCTTATTCCAGTGTACGTATGGTTCAAGGATCAGGCAGGCGCAAAGCCGTGATAATATGGAATTTGCGAAAGCTCCTCCTGTGGCATCTGAACAATTGATATCAAATGCCCATCAGGATCTTGGATTATTGCATGCTTACCAAATGGCTCTTGTCTGGGCTTTTTGTAGAATTTGACTCTTTTCTTTTTCAGGCTGTTAATAACATCGTCAAAATCGCTTATGCTAAACCCAACGAGCATACCATTGTTATTTTTGATTGTCTTCCTTTTCGCAGGGTGTAGCGCAAGCACCGTGCCGCGTGTTGAAAACTCTGTCCAGTCCTTTGACTCTTGTTTTAGCTCCATACCAAGAGTGTCGCGGTAGAATCTGATTGATCTTTTCATGTTGGAAACAAGCAAGATGACCGCTCCTATCCGGCTAAACATTGCAGTAGTATATTGCATCCATGAATATAAAGTTGAAAATATGTGTCGATATAGTATTATATATATCTCGATCACGGACAGCAGACTATCTTGCAAAACGACAAGACATCTGCCCCCATCGTTAGGTTCTCTGAATTTCTTGGGATAGGGTACTTTGGCGACAAAACGCAGCGGGTAATAGCTCCTATTTTTGATTTGCACTCCAATGCAGAGCGAGGGTGGGAAAAAGTAATGGCAAGTCAGCAGCAACATGAAGTCCCTATATTTCATACAGTATTTGTGGAACATGCTGCAAGATACGAGTTTATCGCCCACCCTATAGAAATGAGCTCTGAAAGAATCAATTACGTGCTTTACCGCTCATCTTCTAGCCTGTCGAGCCTGAACAAATTCAAGAGTGATTACGGCACCGGAATGACGTACATCAAGTTTGGATGGCACGATCTAACAAAACCGTATAAGTTTGATGTGCTTCCATACTATGCCGTTGTTGATTCAATAGAGTTCAAGAAGGCAGATGATATCAAACCAGGGGTGCTAGTTGACCAGATAAGGAAAAGCTAGCTGTTAAGTATCGAGTCATAGCTTATTGTTATTTGGCAAAAAATTACTGCCGGCACGGTTAGGAGTGGCTAAGAGATATATTGTTGCTTCAGTCCTGCATATTTCTGTTTCTGCAACACTTTGCGTCTCTCTAAAGTTGACAAGCAAGCCACCTGATCCTTTAATCTTCTCTGAATAGTAAACACTCACCTTTGATGGGAAAAATGCAAGGAATTCCTCCTCTCTTATGAATTTGTACCATTGTTCCTATAATATTGTCGGAGTAAGTAAGATATTTTTCAAACATTTCCTGCAGCCGGTTATTGTCATCAAAGGGGTTCCCAAGGAGACGCGAGTGAACCCTATAGATTTCAAGGGATCAGGGTTTCTGGGTGTTTTCGCATGGCTTCATGTTCACAAGATTTCAAAAATAGTAATGAGTTTACTATATACCTGCAGTCTTTTTCTAAATTGCTGACTCGAATATTCTGCGCCATCTGCGAGGCTCATAGCAAATTCCTTTTACTGTTAGTTAGTATCGCAATTGCCACAACTGCGGAAGCAATTGCAGCAATTATCCCAACTTCTACTGCCATCCCAAGCAGCTCTTCGCACCTCAAATATTTTAGTTATTCTTAATTTTCAGCCCCGTTCGCTTTAGCCTAAACATAATGGATGTCAATTGGACTATCACGAAGAATTATCACATACTTTACATTTATCTTGCATCATGTTCAAAAAATAGCATTGACGAACAACCCTGTAGCCGTATTTGACTCAGGCATTGGATCTCTCTCTATAATACGGGAGCTAAGGCGCGAGATTCCATATGAAGACCTACTCTACTTTGCAGACAGGGTCCACTTTCCATATGGTACCAAGTCACATTCAGAGCTGCGCGAGATCATTGTAAATACAATAAACTATCTCAAGCGCTACAAACCAAAGCTAGTGATAGTTGCCTCAAACACTCCCTCTGTGCAGGTTCTAGATGAGGTAAGAAGGACAGTAACTGACATCTCGATAATAGGGGTTAGGCCACCTCTTAAAGAGGCTACTAGACTCACAAAGAAAAAGCATATTGGAATCATGGCCACTGAGGGCATGATAAGGAGCAGAGAGTTTGAGAACCAAATTCGCAGGGAAGTGCCCCAACATATCTTAGTAACAAGATTCAATGCCTCACCTATAATTGAGCTGATAGAACAGGGGTTGCATCTGCAGAATGAGCGACGAATGTTTAATGTGATCTCACGCGTTCTTGGCGACAGCATCGATGAAAAGATTGACGTCATTACTCTCTCAAGCACTCACCTGCCTTTTGTAAAACGATATCTCAATTCGCTCTTGCCTACCGTTAGGTTCATTGACCCGGCGCAGATAGTAGCCAAGGACGTAAGGAAGTTCCTAGCTTTTTATCGAATGACTAAGAAGAGTGGTAGGAGCAATCTTCGGATCCTAGTCTCTGACG
>JALZEV010000026.1 GCA_030861865.1 Thermoproteota archaeon
CTAGGTGCAGGAAATACCTACGGTCATCCACATCAGGAGGCTTTGGATAGAATTTTAGCTGCAGAGGTCGAACATCTGTTTAGGACAGACATTGACGGCACAATCACCCTGACTGTAAATGGAAGCAGTAGCGAATATTATTCAATTTTAACTGAAAACAATGGGGAGACTATTACTACTGTTGCTGTTGATGATGATTATGATATTTCCGAATCTGAGATGGCATGCTGTTCCCAACGGTAGTGTTAATTTGATTCTTGCATATATATACAAGGCTACTAGGTATATCGTGCATGGAAAAGGTAATCAGGGCAAGCCTAGACCGCATTGAGGGAGATTTTGCAGTAGTTTATGCTGATGATGTTACCGCAGACGATGATGATGATGATGATCATCACTACCGCAATAATAACAAGTTTGACGTACGTCTAGAATTGCTAAAGGGCGCTAAACCCGGCACGCGGCTGCAATTACATATCGAAAACGATCATATTAACCACATAGAGATTGATAAAGAGGCAACTGGCAGAGCAAGAGACAGAGTTCGCAAGAAATATGAAAGGCTGAGGCGAGGTCGCCACCATTTGAGACAGGACAATAGCATCTGAGAGCTTTGACATTGCACACGTAGTAGGTATGTATCTATTCTGGTACAATTCCATAGATTGGTTGTCCATCAATTAGACTTAGGATTTCCCGCTGTGCTGGATCTGTTATCGTTGTTTCATCAATATCAATACCTTCTATGGAAAGAACTTGACCCCTAATTGATATTGTAAGTGGAACATTATCTACTATAGGTGTGTTGCCATTGACAGCGATGCGAGTCATTAAATTAGAGCTAACAGGAGGAATAGATTCATTTCCACCGGTGGTAGCAGCTGCATTTCCAGCCCCCGTCAGTTCAAACCTATGAGGGGTAGTCTCTTCAATGGTAATATTGTGAAATGTGGTTCCATTGATTGCTGCTAGATTCATTTCGGCTACGAACCGATTAACAAGCCCTTCGTCTACAAATAATCTCCATCTACCAGCCACAATATAATTACTACTATTATCAGTAGGAATATCTACGCCCTGTGCAGGCAGGCTGCTGCCTATAATTCCACGCAGTAGAAGCGTCGATATGCTTGGTGGTAAAGTAGACTGTTCTTCCCCCGTCCCTCCTCCTCCGGCCTCCTGTTCCCCATTGGGAGGAATAAGCTCCAACTGTCCAGAGGCTTCTTTTATGATTGTTCCCCCACCAAATCCAAGGCTAGCTGGCAACAGTAAAAGAACACTCAAGCTCATGGCAGCAGCAAATGCTGCCTTGCGCTTATCTCTTAAAAAAGCAAAATGCTCTGGCATTTTATTATGACATTTGTAGAATTGCTTATTTTGATTTATACTTTACTGGTAGCGCGAGCTGCTGCATCTATCTATAAGTTAATAGACGAAGAAGTATATGCAAACTATACAATATTGAAATAAAATATCTCTTCACTATTTACAGGAGCAATACTAGGACCTGCTGTACTTTGTGATGTATAAATTACATCAAATCAAGATGGAATTTGTCGCTGACCAAAGCAAAGCACTTTGCGGCGATTTCAATTTGCTCGAATTATGAAAGTATCGAATTTTTAGTCTGTGTGATGCCAGAAGATTGATAATCAATTCCTCTAAAGGGCAACTTTGTTTTGAGTGCAAAAATGTCTAACGAATATCTCTAAAGGATATACAAGCGCTGCATAACTTCCGCGTTAGGCGATTCCAGTGGTTAGAGACAAAACACTGAACAGCGCAGTGCTCGTAATAGCAATTGCTTCAAACTCACTATTATAAGATGTCTATTTCACATACAGACATTAGCGCAACAATCAAGGGAAGGAGATCAAGAAATAGTAAACTGTTTGCAGGGAATAGATCCGGCTGGATTAGCATTCCTCAGATTCTCTAAACACTCTCTAGAATAGAGAACAAAGTACAATACAATAAAAATTCTCTAAAAACTTAAGGTATCAAAAATGTACTTGAAAGGATACATGAGCCTCTATGATGTTATAGAGGCTCACGTGAGCGCATACTCGCCAGCTGGTCTCGCTGGGATCAGCTGGCGAGTTTGTTTTGCTACCGGGTCGAAGCTATATCACTATTATGCATTTCACAACTGAAGGCTTTGTTACAAACTTTCGACTAGATCAAAATACGATAACATAAAAAGAAGGACTTCTTACCGCTCAGGAAGTAGACTATACAATAATAAAAGGTGTAGATAGGAGGCAAAGACCAATGGCAAAGTTATCACTTGATCTTCCTATAAAGAGAGACAACTGGAACTGCAGACAAAGGACCCTTCAAAATGCGCCAAGAGAGCCATATAAATTAGAACGGCTTTTGAGCGTTCGCAGGCGAGCAGTCGTGCAAAAATTAGCCCTGTCTTACAAAGATTATATAATATCTACGAGAGCGGTATATAGTATCTTTGAACCTTAAAGAGGTAAACGAAATCTTTCGTCGAGCCATAATCAGGGCGTACTTCGAGCCGCAGCTGTTAACGATGGACTATCGCAAGTCAAGCGTTAAGCATCCCTTAATTTTAGACGACGGCCTGACTGTAGAGGATATTTTGCATCTTTACTTTGATATTTCAACTGGCATCGACTATCCTGATGGCGACGAGTGGTTCACAGTAGAATACTTACTGCCCTTCAATGTCAAGCTTCCAGACAACCTCAAAGGGTTAGATTATTTTACTACTCTGTCAATTTCAGATGGAAAACATTTTTGGCGCCACCGCGAGCTCATAAGGTTCAAGATGGGTAAGTCAAAAAGGTTAGCCGAGTCGCTTGCGTTTATCGACAAAAAGTACAGAGAGCTGAGCAAGGCTATCCATGACTCACCTGTTATAAATCAGCTCAAATAAGAGAGAGAGGAGAGAGACAAACATATTCGAATTAATTAATTAGTTATTTTATTGTAATTGTTATATTTTTTTATTATTTTGTTTTCCATTCGTTGTTCTTAAAAAGATAATTGATACTGCCCGTCTTAGCAATAGAGGGACTCCATTTAGCGCTAGCCTCATCATACAAGTACCATATTTCTTCTGTGCCCGGCGGTATCAATCGTAATTGGACTGGTACGATGTCAACTAGATATTCTATCTTTTCCATGCCCATTTCAAACTGCCTGTCGCCTTTGCTTTGCAGCGGAAAAACAATATCAATTTTTTTGTCGTCGTTATTATTATTATTATTATTACCAAACCCTGCGAATCTGATGAATGCTTTGATACCCTTTCTACCGCGTCTTTTTTTCACATCTTTTATGACGCCTTTTATCTTAAACCAGCTATCCATGCTGAATTCCTGTTGGAAAAATGTCTCATTGTATCGGACAGGAAATCTGATTTCAACCATGCTGACATACTGTGGATCATCTGGAGGGAGCTGCTTTTCTTCAACTTCAAAGGACCGATTTAGCGTATCATAAATCACTTCAATTTCCCAAGGCGATATGCCATAATGGTAAAATGTAGCAGTGTCTGGCACCTGAGCCGATTTACGCTGCAGAAATAAAAAAGTCTTTACTGGATTATGCCGAGAAACTTGGCCAGATAGACGAACGATAGTGTCAATACAGAACCGGCCATAGTCTTCCATGGGATAGGCGGAAGCCTCGGAGCGCTAAGCGTTATCTGGTGGTTGTCAATGACACTTGTAATGTACTGACGCAGCTTGGCATGCCAGATCTGGTATTCAATTTTGTGTTTTTTTAGGATGGACTCTATTTCATAAATGACTGGGGCCCTTACTGAGCGAATGTGTTGTATATACCTGCGAGAAATTTCAACTTCTGCTTGTATTGCGATAAAACCCTGCTGCATTTCAAGCAACCGTACATGAATTTCCCAAGGTGTGATCAGCTTTTTGGAAAACCCATGCCCTATCTGGGTCGGTTTTCTATTCTCCAGCTTGACACGCTTAAAACCCTCAGAGATCAATGCAGTGATGATTTCGTCCCGCTTTATCTTGACCATAAGGCATAGATGGTTAAGCTCGATCTCTTCTTTGCGAATAAAGTCCTGCAGGCCCTTGATCACACTAATTGTCCGTGGATAGCTCGTAAGAAATTGGGACATTTAGGTTGTGTATTCATGACTAAAAGTTAAGACATATTAAAACTCTATGCAGGTCTGTTAAATATCATTTCTCTGATACTAAGTCTAAATCCCTACGGAGATAGATGTCCTGAAGTGGTTCAACGGCCATGTCCTTCCAAGAGAACTTCTTATCTGACCAGATCACATTTGCGCCCCTTACTACTGCAGCAGGGGTAGATTCGTCGCTCTCGCCCATTACTGCCACACCCATTGTGGCAAAGGCGTCTGCTACTGCCTTAAACGTTACTCTTAAGACATTGCCAAACAGGTCGCGCCTACCCCTTAGGTCCTCGACTGGCTCAAAGCCGGCACACGCTATTGCAACTCCTGTTGTGCCTATGCGAGTTGGCATAAGTCGGCTATCTGCTATCACGATACCCACTCTTATGCCAAGCTTGGCAAGAAACTTGAGTTTTAACTTCTCTGCCGTCTCAAAAGGATCACGAGGATAGAGTATCGCATAGCCTATTGGAACATTTGATTTGTCGATACCAGCGTTTGGCGCTATCATACCATCTCTAATTGCAAGCAAAAAACCTGGCACTCCTCCCATTACATATTCAGACTCTCTAAGTACAAGCTCAGCAAGCTTTGCATCCATATGATTTTTAGTTGCCACCTCTATTGCCTTTTTCCTTACCTTTACTTTGCTCAGTTTGACTATAGAGCCTTCGCTCATTGACACAAACTTGCTTGAGATCACTATAATGTCGTTGTATTTGTAGCCAAATACTTGTAGGCTCTCAAACAAATCAAACCTGCGTCTCTGAGTTTTGATAGATATTGGCAGGACTTCGACGACCAAGCAGTACATCGCTAGAAGTGATCTCTACCTTTTGTGCTTTATGTTTCCACGCTCCAAACGTTTTAATCCGTCATATAGGCAAAATCTCACATACATTGCGTGAATTGTTTTGGTAGGAATGACAATTACGGAGAAGATACTTGCCAGGGCTTCAGGCAAGCAAAAGTTGTCACCTGGCGATGTTATGTTTGCCCAAGTGGATAAAGTCATGTTACATGATGTTTCGGGCCCAGGCGTAATTAAGGTGTTCAGCGAATGGGAAAAGAAGAGAGGGTTAAAGCTTAATCAAATCTGGGATCCTGACAGGGTATGGGTCGCAGAGGATCATTTTGTTCCTTCTGCTGACAGAATCTCTGCAGAGAACATCACCAATCTTTCCAATTTTACGAAACAGTATGGCATCAACAAGCATTTCAAGTATGGACTTGGTCAATATGGGATCTGCCATACACTTTCACATGAAGAGGCAATGGTGCTTCCTGGCGAAGTCTATGTTGGAGGTGATTCGCATACGAACACCACTGGTGCCATAGGTGCATTTGCTGCCGGCTTTGGACACACAGATATCGCATATGTACTTATGAACGGCCGGATCTGGTTCAAGGTGCCGGAGACGATGCTCTTCAAGATTGATGGCATTAAGCCAGACCATATTATGGCAAAGGACATCATATTAAAGATAATTGGAGACATTGGAACCGATGGAGCCAACTACAATGCAATGCAGTTTGCCGGCAGCATAATCAAGGACCTGCCGATGGAAGAGCGCCTGACACTTACCAATATGACTACAGAAGCAGGGGCAAAGAACGGTATCATTGAGCCAGATGAAACAACTTATACATACTTGCGCGAAAGAACAGACGCAAAATATTCTCCTATGCATGGTGATCCTAATGCTCACTATTCTGAAGTATTCACATATGAAATAGAAAAGCTTGAACCTATAGTTGCCAAGCCGTTTTCGCCTGAGAATATCTCTGCTGCTAGGGAACTGCAGGGAACCGAGCTTGATAAGGCATACATTGGTTCATGTACTGGCGCCAAACTAGAGGACCTTCGTGCTGCGGCACAAATCCTGAAGGACAAAAAGGTCAAGATAAGGACAGAGGTGCTGCCTGCGGCGCAGTCAATCTACATGAAGGCACTAAAAGAGGGACTAATCAACATCTTTATGCAAGCAGGTGCAGTTGTGGGACCTCCTACTTGTGGCGCCTGCTGTGGGGCCCATATGGGAGTGCTTGGTAAGGATGAGGTGTGCATCAGCACGACTAACCGGAATTTTCCCGGTAGAATGGGCCATGTTGAGTCAAAGACCTATCTTGCATCGCCTATAGTTGTTGCGGCTTCAGCAGTCACGGGGAGAATAACAGATCCAAGGGATGTAAGAAATTGAACAGCACAGAAGGAGCAAAGGCAAGAGCATGCTAAGAGGCAAGGTTCACAAGTACGACAGCGACAACATTGACACAGATGTGATTATTCCTGGCCCTTATCTGAAGATACATGATCACAAAGAACTCGCAAAACATGCAATGGAAGGAATTGACCCAAGCTTTCCTGAAAAAGTATCACAGGGTGATTTTCTTGTGGCCGGCAACAACTTTGGTTGCGGCTCTAGCCGCGAGCACGCGCCAATAGCCCTTTCTCAGACTGGAATTAAAGCAGTCCTTGCACAAAGCTTTGCAAGAATATTCTATAGGAATGCGGTGGATGGAGGGTACCTACTCCCAATTGAAATCGATAAATCAACAGTCAAGAAAATATCTGATGGAGATGAATTAGAAATAGACATAGCGAACAATAAGATAACCAACATTACAAAAAATGAGCACTACTTGATGCAGCCATTTCCTGAGCTCATAGCAAAAATCGTTGAAGCCGGGGGGCTAATAAACTACAAGCCAGACTACTAATCTTTTTTTGGCACCCACTTGTCCCCTTTTTTCTTGTATTCCTTTTTTACAGCAGACCACGCGACCTTATGAGCAACCTGTTCTTTACTTTGACGCTTACCTCCTCGTCTCTTTGAAGGGCTTTGGTATTGTTTGAGGGCGTTTTTGTGAGCCTTACTGTATATTTTCTGCGCGTGAGACGGCAGTGTGTCAATTGCCTTTCTCGTCCTTGCGGACAGGGCTGAGCTGGTGGTGATAGTAGTGCTGCTGCTGCCGCCTCCTTGCTTGCTACTGGTACTACTGTTATTCCGTCTACCTTTACCCCTCGTAGTACTGCTATTTGTTCGTCCGCGAATTGTGTACTTTCCTCCTCTTCTTGTGCTCTTACGTCTGATAGAAGAAGAAGAAGGAGAAGAAGATTTTCGTGGCATATCCCGATTGGCTCAACATAATATATAATATATGCACAGATATCATATTTCATGACACGAAAAGGCAGGTTGGAGGAAATTTTCAGCAAGGCGCTATATGCTGACGACGCAACACTTTACTCTGTTAGTTATCGCGACTTTGAAAATATTGTAGAAGTCCCCCTGCAGGAATTTCTTAAGCTCTCAGAAAATTTTACATTGATACCGCAGAACAGGATCCTGCTCGTCAAAAAAAATGAGCATGTGCTATACCAAAAGTACGGCTACTAACGTTCGAGAACCCAGCCTTCGGCTAGCAAGTCATTCGATCTGCCGGTGGCAGTTGCATAGCGCCAGATAGAAACACCATCATCATAGTCTACAGTCACAGTGGCTTTAATCTTGGCAAGTGCTTCAATTTCTCGCTGCAGGCCTTCGTTGCTAGCTTTTGTAGTAGAGAATTTTTTGCAAAACTGGCAATGAGGATCAAGTCTAGCTGTTTTATTTACGACATCAATGAGAGGATATGCCCTGCATGCAAGTGGCCTATCGGAGTATATTTTGCATTTAAATCCACCATGTGTAGACCTTTCGTTACTTTCAACATCAAGGAATGGGCAGAGATCACCATCCTCATTCTTGCCCATCATCTGGTAGGCGATTATCTTGTCAGGTGAATTTTTACCAACAGCAAGGCGCGGCATTATTCTGACTCTGATACCTTTAGTTTTTGCAAGGAGCTCTATTGCGGTTTTCTCCTCAGGCAGTAAAAGTACGCCAATCTTGCCGTACTCAATAGAGGGATAATATTCTCTGTAGATGCAGCAGTCAGAGCACCCTTGCACACAGCTGAACTTTCTTTTCATTTATTTTCCTCCATGCACTGCCATTCAATGCTTTCCGGCGAAAGCTCCTCATACTTCAAAAATGCAATATCATAGACCGATTTTGATTTCTTTAAAATTTCAAGGTCATACTTCCTATCGTTGTTGTCGTCCTTTTTCTTTAGATTTTCTTTGTATATTCCAAAACGTAAAATTGCTTTATTTTCGTATCCTGCCTTAAACCGTTTGTAATTGTCAGAGACTTGCACCTTCTTCACAAAGCCAGTATTGTCGCCTTTGTAAGCAGAGCCGCCATAAATTATGAGCCAGTAGCTTTCGCCCTGCTCTACAAACCTAAGCTTTATTTCGTCATCTGGCCACCAGTCGATCGTCTTTTTCCATAACCTGTAGGCAGGCAACTTATTTTCAAAGAGTGGAATGACGTTCATATAGATGTCATGGTAGCGGTAGCCTACGCCAATAAAGTCCCCGAACCAAGAGATAGATCTGCTGCTCACTGTCTCCATAAAGGTGGCACTGCTATATAATAAAACAAAGGTATGAAATAAATGATATATATTCTTGCTTGTATGCAATTGCCAAAAACGCAGAGAGAGAGAGTGTAATAATTCTGCTATAATCACGCACGCATGCATGCGCCGGCACCAAGCATTTTGCTTTTTATTATCTGGCTTGTTAGTGCCACCAGCACCACTTAATGTTGGACTTAGACGAAATATTGATAAATATTGCGAATAGACAATAACCCTTGTTTATTTTACAACTACTACTACATAGATATGCAAGATATGCAAGAATGCTGTACCGGCCCGTCTGTATGATCACTTCAGTAGAAAAGTGGAGCCAAAGAGGATTTTCTAGCTGCTACTTTTTGCAATGCTGAAAATTAACCTGGTAACTTACCTTTCCTTTTTGACCGGCTCGATATGGCACTCATGCCCTCTGTGCTCTTTGTCAAGCTGCTGAGCCTCTTCGTTTGTTATAGGGAACCTCTCTTCGCTTACACCTTGCTTTTCCAATAGAACCTTGCCACAGGTATCGCAGATGAGTTGCATAATAATGGTACCCATCTTGCTAAAGTCAAGCCAGATGACATATTTAGACTATTCTACTAGCCTACTATATTGCGCATCCTGCCAAATATTCCCTTTTTGTTCTTTTCCTTATTTTCTACTAGCTTGAAACATTCAGAGCACAGAGCGCGTAGGTTGACTGGCCTATTGTCCTTCAGAGAGCCATTAATGTGTTCGAACTGCGGTTGTGTTCGGGGGCTAAACTTTACGCTGCATTTTTGGCACCGGTTATGGGCACGCTCTAGCACCGTCTGTCGGGTAGCAAGTGTTAGGTGCTCATACTTTTTCTTATCATAACTTGGACCGCCTGGAGAGCCAAAAAATGACACAAATGAAATAGCACCTAGGTCAAACTTATGTCTTACGATCACAGAAGAACTTTTTTATACGGATTACTTAGCCTGAGCCATGCAAACAAGGCAGAAAAATAGTAATAACCATCAGTATAATGATAAGAACTTGAATATAACAGTCACTACTAACAGCAAATAAGCAGTATGAAGATCCTTTTCTTTCTGCTGCAGTCAGGCAGGTAAAATATGCATAACAGCAGATCAGTTACCAATATTTTCCCAGAGTCGTATTACTTACAGTAACTTGGCACTTCTTGCCACAGCATAGACATGGTCCTTTAGGTCTCGCTCATAAAGCGAATTCATCTTTTCGATAAGCGTCTGACGTGCCTTAGCCCTTGACTCTTCTGTGCCGGCCGAAAGGGCTGCTGCAAATATGTCTGGCAAATTCTCCTTTATCCAGCCATCAAGCACAAGATACCTACCTTCATTTATCCCTATGACCCGGGACATGGATTGGTCGACCTCTTCATCGAACCTGCCGGTTTCAACTCTGTCTATCAGCATAAAGATGCAGTTGTTTGGATCAGGATTACTAAGTACTTCGCTTGGACGCCCGACTGCTCTGCCAGTTTCTATACGCTCTATTAGACCCAATGGTCGGACATAAGTGCCGACAACATGCAGTTTGCTGCCGTTCACGGACCGGATGCGGCCAATGATTATTTTGTTGTATTTGCCATCTTTTTGCACTACAAAAACATATTGGCCAGGCTTAATTCCTCCCCTGCTCCTAAACATCCATTAGAACCCCGGCTTCCAAATTATATAATGTTATCTGGACACAGTTCTTCGTACGCATTATGATTTAGAGTACGATAAGTTTTTCATGATTCAATACACTGAGAACCAAAGAATTGAGTTTTGGCGGCATAATCCGTTAGAATTACATTTATTAACACAGTCCAATAACGATAGACAATATATGCAGAGATTTGACGAGCTTGATATGAGGATATTATCTGAACTGACGAGGGATGCAAGCATTTCAGTTCCTAGGTTGAGCAAGAAGCTTAACGTTAATGCTTCTGTTCTTTATAGCAGGATAAAGCGTCTAGCAAAACGCAGTTTGATTAAGAATTTCACTGTGATTGTCAATGAAAGCATGCTCGGGATAAACGTCAAGGCAACAGTTGGGATAAACCGGGATCCTAAGCTGAAAGATCCCATTCATGCAGAACTTATGAAAATTCCAGAAATCAGGTCGCTCTCTGAGGTTACGGGCAGGTTTGACATGATAGTGAACATAAGTGCCCACACCCTGGAAGAACTACATAATGTCGTTATTGCACGCATAGGCAAGATAGAAGGCATACAAAACACTGAAACATTCGTTGAGATGCAGAGGACAGATAAGGAACCGCTTTATACTGTCCATCCCTCGCTTTCAAGGTACTGACAGACAGATGTTTTATATATCGCAGCCATAGCTTAGAACATGGATTGTCAATTATACAGCACAAGATTACAGAAATGGTTCAGACGCTCAGGCTGGCAAAAAAGACCAGCAAGGACGATTATTTGCAACACCTGCGTCTGGT
>JALZEV010000031.1 GCA_030861865.1 Thermoproteota archaeon
GTGATGAACTAGGCCATAAGATGAACATACTTGGCTTGACAAAAGTGGTACTTGAAAGACTTGAGTATTATTATATGGAGCTTAAGCACTGCGTTCCTCACACAATCATAGAGAAGTGGAAGAAAAACTCTGACATATTACATCAGAAGGTTGCAGTGGTGCAGAACAATAGAACTATTCAAGGCATAGCTGCAGATCTAAATGACGATGGATCCCTTTTGGTTAGAATCAACGACTGTGAGAATATCAATATAGTAGCAAGCGATATACATGTCAGATACTAGCTATGTCTCAAGAATCCCCTTTGAGTAATCATTGAGATATATACATATATGCCTCTGCTGCTGCCATAACCGTCAAAACCCTGGTCATGCTTTATTTTAATTCAGGGCAGACGACAGCAATATCGTTTACATTGGTGCCAGTAAAACCTGTGAAGATGAGTGAATTCAACTTTTTGAAGGCGTGATAACTATCGTGCATGTTGAGATATTTCTCTAGGTCTATCTTTTTAGCAAGCATTATTGTCTTTGGTGATACAAGCGCGCCAGCTGCATCAGAGTTGCCGTCTATTCCGTCAGTTCCTATGCATCCTATTGCAACATCCTGTCGATCAAGCTCCGCCAAACATGAAAGTGCCGCTTCCTGGTTCCTCCCCCCAAGACCATTCTTACCTCTGCCTAGCTTGACGGTTGTCTCGCCTCCAGCCACTATTGCAAGACGGTTGCATCCAAGGCCTGATGCACGCCGTGCCAGAAATGCTCCAAATTCTTTAGCCTCACCATCAAATTCTGATCCAAGATTTACTGATTGCATGCCGCGCTTTTTGAGGTAGCCTACTGCTGCTTTGCACGCGATAGCATTGTTTCCAATAAGCATGTTGTAGATGCGAGAAAACAGCTCATCTTGTGGCTTGGGAGTTTCCTTAATCTTGCTCTTGGTGCCTTTGGCAACATATTGGATGGCAGCAACGGGACCTTCTATACGATATTTTCTCAAAATATTCAAAGCATCTATAAAAGTCGAGCTATCAGGACACGTAGGGCCTGAAGCAATCATTCCGAGGTCATCTCCTATCACGTCAGAGAGGATCAGCGACAGCAGGGCACATGATCCATTCACATGTCGCAGGAGCTGGCCTCCCTTGACAGATGATAAGTGCTTTCGCACTGCATTTATCTCATGAATTGATGCTCCAGAGCGAAGGAGTGAGCTTGTGATTTTTTGCTTATCCGCCAAAGAGATGCCTGATGCAGGCAGGGGCATTAGTGCCGAGCCACCACCAGAGATTAGGAAAATTACAAGATCATTATGATCAGCTTTTCTCAAGATAGAGAGAATATTTCTTGTGCCGTCTATCCCTGCCTTGTCAGGGATTGGATGCGAGGCCTCAGTTACTAGAACCCTCTTAATCTCCTTAGCTTTGGTCCCATACGGAACAGTAATCGCACCAGCAGCAACCTTGTTATCCAAGATAGAGCAAACCGTATGAGCCATGCCCAATGTTGCCTTACCGGCACCGACAATGTATACGCGGTCAAAGTTTCTCAACTTTGCGACATTCCCATAAATGTCACGTACTGTCAGTTTGTTATTGCTGAATTTCATAGCATGCTTTATGAGCGGAGCAGGCCTTACACTGTCAATTGCAGCCGCAAGTGTAGAAAGAATTAGCCTTGAAGACTTACTCTTATGAAATCTCTCCAATTTGTGACGATTTACAATCAATCAATCAATCATTAGTTACCAGTTACAGCACCTAATAATTTCTTTTTATAATGCCGATTTCTTTATTGTATACAGGCAGAAGTCGCATTCTTCGCATACATAATACAGGTTGTCAAAGTCAGAACAGAGCACCATGCTATCATGACAGCGTGGACATTCTATCTCATGTTCTAAGAACGGAACTGGATTTTCTTGCTCTTGTTTGGCTTTCATGCTTGATGGCATTACCTTTTCTGTTTCAAGCGTCGGTTCTACCATGAAAGGAAATAAATAGATAGTTCTTTTTAAGGCCTGCAACACCTTCAAGAGAGGGAGGGGTGTCCCTATTCATCTAGAATATGTAAAAAATTACGTAAAAGCCTTACAATCTCTAAAGTGCTTTGGTCGGTATTGATTAAGGCTTAATTCACTTATCCCTTCATACTTCGATTTTTGTGATGCCACCGGTGAATTTTGGCTATTTTTACGATAGAGTTAGTTCATAGAAACAATTGCATTACTTTTACTCTCGTTCAAGAACAAGAAGGAGAATATATACATCCATTATGGAAAAGGACACAATATGATTCTCAAAAATTGTATGCTCTTACCTCATCAGGTGCTAAAAGCATAAATTATCTAAAAATTGAACAAAATGTCGTTAATGTTTACACTGTATACGCCACAGACTGCTGATAAGGCACTGCCGGAGGTCAAGCGGTTATTTGAAAATATCATAATGCAAAAGAATCATGTTGTTGCCTTGCAAGAGGAGATTCAGACAATAATCGACTCGGGCAGTCCTTTTGAAGGTTTTATAAACAAAAAACAAGAGCTTAACAATGCTGTTACCAATCTGTACAGAGCGATAGAGCAGCTTGAGGCTACAGGAGTAATAATAAAAAGCGTAGATGAAGGCTTGCTTGATTTCCCTTCAAGTAGGTTTGACGAAGAGGTCTGGCTGTGCTGGAAAGTAGGGGAAAACAAGATCAAGTTCTGGCATGGAAAAGATGAGGGCTTTATGGGCCGCAAGCCTCTTGAAAGCACAGGAGTAATAGAGCCGTAGCTTTATAGAATCTATTGGCGGCAAAATATAATATGCCTATAGACGCGGCAGAGTTTGATGCCCATAAAGACGTTGGAACAATCATTACGCAATTCTTATGTAGAAACTCAGACAAAGGCTACTCTGCCAAAGAGATAGCGCAGGCAACGGGTATTGCAGAGGCAAATGTAAATAACGCGATGCTCAAGTTAGGATTATCTGATCTTGCAAGCGCTATAGCAGGCAAGAGGAAAAAGCTTCGTATAGAGGATGTAACGATAAATGGTATAACCTATTACCGGTGTGTCTATCAATGATTTCAAAAACATACTAATAATAAGCTTCTCTGCATATGGCAGGAGATAAGTGTTATCTATTTGGCTACGAGCTATCCGGATCCGATTCCTTCTAGCGTCAGTAATTGCAGTCAGTAACGGCCTTGCGATTGCTTACTGGAAATATGCTACCATAGACCCAGTCTATGCCGTACTTACGTATATTGGCGTGGTTTTTTTGCATGCAAGCGTAGACCTTCTCAATGACTACTGGGATCATAAGCGAGGAATCGACAGCGCAACGAAAAGAACAAAGTTCAGCGGCGGGACAGGAGTTCTTCCTGAAAAACTACTCACACCGCGCACAGTATACATAGCTGGAATAATATTTCTGATTCTTGGCGCGTCCATAGGGGCATATTTTGTCGCAATACGCGGGATAACGATAGCAGTAATACTTAGCTTTGCAGTGGTTGCGATCTACTTTTATTCAACAAGAATTGTAAATGCTGGTTTGGGTGAGCTCTTTGTTGCTATCAAGGGGGCGATGATCGTGCTTGGAACACTTTACGTCCAAAATGCTGTATTAGAGCCTGCTGCTCTATATGTCGGAGCAATAGTCGGTATTCTGTCTGCAACAGTGCTCTTTATCAATTCATTTCCAGATTATGAAGCAGATAGATCAAAAGGACGTCATACTCTAGTAATAATTCTCGGAAGGAAAACCGCTTCAGCCATATTTCCAATATTTATCATTACTGCCTATGCTTTGGTAGTCGGAGGTATTTTTCTAGGCTTTACGAAGATTTATTCTCTAATCAGTTTTGCATCGATGCCGATCGCTATAAAATCAATCTTGTCACTGAGAAAAGAACCGAAAAGTATTGAAAAGATAGTGCCTGCAATGGCTTCAGCTGTAACATACTCTAGGATTACTGGCTTTTTGCTGGCAATCAGCTTTATTCTATAATGAGAAAAATATATTGTTCTAAATTATTTTCTGTTGGTTGCTTAGCAACAGGTTTTGTATTGAAAATATCTTGGCAAAAGGGGAAAGCCTAAACTTCTGTGAGTAATAAGATTCGATTCATTATTATTTTGCGTGTTGCTATATGTAAACTATTGTCGTCATCGTCATCATCGTCGTCATACCAAACACTTGAGGGATATGCTACACCGGAGGGCACAAAGAAATACATGGACTATGCTATCTCACAGAGAAGGCCGAGAAGTCATTTTAAGCCTTTTGACAGCCTGCAGTTATCAAGCATAGGCATGGGGACATACTTGGGTCAGCTAAGTGAGGAAGATGATCAGGCTGTTGAAAATGCAGTCTATCAGTCAGTCAAGTCAGGCGCAGTCAATGTCATCGATACTGCGATAAATTACCGTGCCATGAGGTCAGAAAAGAGCATCGGCAGAGCACTTCTGCGTCTAGTAAACGACAGGATAATTTCGCGAGATCAGGTTTTTGTGTCTACCAAGAATGGCTATATTACAAATGACGGTGACTACCCAAACATCGATGTAATGGAATACATCCACAGGATGTATATCCAGACTGAAGTAATAACTGTCGATGACATAAGCTCCGGCTACAATGTCATCAATCCTAACTACCTTACCAAGTGCATTGACAAGTCACTCATGAACATGCACATTTCTACCATAGATCTAGTTTACATTCACAACGCCTTTGAAAGTTGGTATCAGGATGTAAGCAGGGAGCAGTTTATGGAGATGCTTGCAAAGGCGTTTGAAGTTTATGAAAAATATCGGGATAAAAACAAGATTCGTTACTATGGCATGGCAACTTGGACCTGCTTCAGAGTTCCCTCCAGTAGTCCAGAATACCTCTCGCTTGAGCAAGCAGTCAAGAGCGCTGAGAGTGTCGGAGGCCAGGACCATGGGTTTAGATTTATCCAGCTCCCGTACAATCTTGCATACAGCGAGGCACTTTTGCTTAGGAACCAGTCAGTAGGTTCTGAGGAAAATCTTACAATTCTGCAAGCAGCAGCAAAACTCAACATTGGCATATTTACTAGCATACCTCTCTTTCAGGGAAGGCTCCTCCGTAGCCAGATCCCTGATTATGGAAATATTACTGATCCTGTAGCCAAACTGCTTCAGATAATTCGATCAAGTCCATCCGTCATTGCACCTCTCATTGGACAGAAAAAGGTTGAGCACGTTGAAGAAAACCTAAAGACTGCAAATATGCCGCCGCTTTCAGAGGAAGAATTCAAGCAGGCTGTTAGAATACTCACCAACAAGCAACTATAAGAAATCTAGAAATTACGGGCGTAGTGTGTTGGTCGATGACTGTAGCGTATGAAAGAGGTTCTGGTATTGATTGAAGCGATTTGTGTTATATTAACAATACTAGTAGCAGTAGCGGTGCTGATTGCTAATAGCTCAACTTTCCTGCAAGCTTATTCTTCATTGACTGGTATTAGTGCTTTTGCTTCATCTGCCAGTTTAACCGCTGATTCCTTGGCAGGAGTGATGTATGTACAAAACTCAAATTCTAACAGCATCTCTGCCGTAGATCTGGCGACAAATGTAATCTTGAGGAATATCACAGTTGATGATACGCCACACAATATCAAACTCTCTGAAGATCAACTTACGCTTTATATACTCACATCCGACAGGGATTCTGGAACCATCTTTGTGCTAAATACTACAAGCAATGAGCTGATGAATGAGATACCTACAGAAGTTTCTATCTTCGATATTGCAATCTTTAATGGTACTATGTATGCAAGTGATGTAGGTGGAGGAAAGGTACTAGTGATGAATGTAAACGGAACTCTCATGGAGGAAATCGATGTTGGCTCTAGACCTCAATACATGGCAGTGAGACCTGATGGACAAGTGCTATATGTCACCAGGTTAGGAGGTCCCATCTCTGTAGTTGACTTGGAACAAAAAATAGTGATAAAGGAAATAGATTCTGGCAGTATGCCTCATCATCTTTCCTTTACTAATGGGGGCGAAGTACTATTCGTTGTAAACGCTGAAAGCGATACACTGTCAGTCATCGACTCATATAAACACGAAGTAATCAAAACTATCCCGGTTGGCGATAGTCCAAGATATGTTGCATTAAATCCTGATGAGACGCTTGCTTATGTAACAAATATGGACTCCAACACGGTATCAATAGT
>JALZEV010000053.1 GCA_030861865.1 Thermoproteota archaeon
TCATAATCGCTAGAATCTCTAGTCTGTTGCTCTAATCTTTTTTACTACTTCCCTCAATATCTATCAACTTACGAAGGCGGTTGCTGGGTGAAGTGTCGCATATTGCTTAATATTTTGTTGCATCGCGATTGCTGCCTTCTACAAAAATATGGTAAGGTTGTACTACTTACCCACCTAATTGCCAAAACATAGTGAAGTTAATAACTTGGATTTCCTAAACAAACTCTGCATGGGCGAAGCACCATCTCAATCGCCTGAATTAGAAAATAACAAGCAACTTGTGCGCAGCTTTATCGAAGATGTACTGACTAGACACAACATTGGAGCGGCTGACAAGTACTTCTTTGCACAAAAGCCAATAAAACATAATGCACAGGTATTGGGAAGAGAAGGCTTCAAAGAAGCCCGTCGAAGATTCTTTCAAGAATTTCCAGATTCATGTACAACAATAGATCATATTGTTGCTGAAGGTGACCAGGTTTTTGCAATGCTGACTACAACTGCTACTAACAAACAAACAGGCAAAAAAGTCACCATAAAATCTGCCGACCTGTATAGAATTGAGGATGGCAAGATTGCTGAACACTGGGATGTGGTGGATGAATCGGGAATGGCTTAATAATAGATGGAGGTTGTGGGCGTGGATGATGTCATCTTAAGCAACTATATCTCTTTGCAAGCTAGTTGAGCCTTCGCCCATTACCGCATTTATGGCTTTACTACTATTTCAATTCCCTTTCAGTCAGGGCTCTGCAGTTTTTCCACTATAATCATTTTACCTGCTCACTTGTAAGACTACTTTGCCTCTTGGATGTACATCTCTCTGGTAGTCAAGCGCCTTACCCGCCTCATCCAGTGGAAACGTTCTGTCCACATTTACACGTATATTGTTTTGATCTACCCACTGTGCTAATCTTGTCAATCGTTCCCTGTTTACTTTGGTGAATTGGTGTTTGGCTTTTGCACCAAATCGATGCATAAGCTCTTGGTTTGGCTGCTCTAGCATGGATACAATAATGCCCCCTTTTTTTAGTACGTTGAAAGACCTTGTGTATGTTTCGCCGCCTACAGTATCAAAAGCTGCATCATAGTCATGCGGCAGCAAGTCCTCGAAAGTCTGAGTCTTGTAGTCTATTGCTTCGTCTGCTCCTAACTCTTTTACAAACTCTTTGTCGTTTGTGCTCACTGTTGTTGCTACATATGCGCCATTGTGCTTAGCTAACTGAATAGCAATACTTCCAATGCCTCCTGCCCCGCCATGAATCAGGATTTTTTGACCCTTGGATAACCCAATAGTTTCTACAAGTGCTTGCCAGGCGCTAACGCCTACAAGTGGTAAACCAGCAGCCTCTTCATGGCTTAAAGTTCTTGGTTTATATGCTATGGTATCTGCATTTGCCAAAGCCATTTCTGCAAAAGCTCCTGAGCCTCTCCTTATTGCTGCTGCATCCCCATATACTTCATCATCTTGCTTAAAATCAGTGACGCCTTCTCCAACCTTTTCCACGATACCTGAAAAATCCATTCCCAAAGTCGAGGGGAATTGAAGCGGCGTCATTTGCTGGAAGTAGCCCTCTCGAACTTTCCAATCTGCTGGGTTCACGCCGGCGGCTTTTACCGTGACTAGAACCTTTCCTGCAGACGCATCATTTAGCGCAGGCGTACTTTGGTTGATCTCGACTACTTCGCTTCCTCCATAGCTCTTTATCTGAGCCGATTTCATTGATGATATAAGACACAATGAGATATTAAAGAATGGCAGTAAAGATGTTACTGGCTAAAATAACATCTACAATACCTACAATACCTACAATACCTACACATCATCTAACTTGCTCTCCTTTAGTCCCAAGCTATTTTTTGGACTAGTTAGTTTACAATTAGGAAGCCCTCCTAGTATCTTAATTGCACCCTTGTATCTCGACAGCTAGAAGAAACTAATGTGTAATTCTATGTTAGACTCTATAATACAGAAAAGAGATTTGATTTAAACTTCAGGCGCGTCTGGCCACATCATTCTTCGCATATCCCTGCCCACCTTTTCTATTTGGTGATTCTCTATTTCTTTCATATAGCGCGAAAACGAGTTCTTGCCATCTTTCTTGTACTTGCTTACCCACTCCTCAGCAAAGTCACCTGACTGAATCTCCTTGAGCACTCCTTTCATCTTCTCTTTGGATTCATTGTCCATTACGTACGGCCCGCGAGTAAGACCTCCGTACCTTGCAGTTTCACTCACCCGGTTGTACATCCCTGTAATGCCATACTTTTGTACCAAGTCAACGATCAGCTTCAATTCATGTAGGCATTCAAAATACGCGACTTCTGGCTGGTAGCCAGCCTCAACAAGAGTCTCAAAGGCGTTTATCATCATTGTATGGGCTCCGCCGCAGAGGTCCACCTGTTCGCCAAACCAATCAGTCTCTACCTCTTCTTTGAACGTAGTTTGTAGAACTCCGGGGCGTGTGCTGCCTATTGCCTTTGCCATAGCAAGGACCCGATCCCATGCTTTACTAGTATGATCTTGGTAAACAGCGACAAGTGATGGGGTCCCAAATCCTTCTTGATAGAGCTCACGAACGCGCTGCCCAGGACCCTTTGGGGCGACCATTATTACATCGACATTTTTGGGTGGGACTATCCACTTACAGTGGATCGCTGCTCCGTGAGAAAAGCTAAGTGCCTTGCCCTCTGTAACATACGGGGTGATTTCTTTTGTGTAGGTGTCAGCCTGTTCCATATCTGGGATTAGGATATGAATGATGTCAGCTGACTTGGCGGCTTTTGCAACCTCCATAACCTTGTGAGATTCTGCCTCCGCTTGCTTCCATGTTTTGCCTCCCTTCCTGAGGCCAACTATTACGTTGAGTCCTGAATCTACCATGTTAGACGCCTGAGCGCGCCCCTGAATGCCATAACCAATAACTGCGATCGTCTGGTTCTTTATTGGAGCTAGTGATACTTGGTCTTCAAGCCATTTCTTGGCAGGCATGAGACTCTGTCGCTGGCATGTATTATATTATTCTACTGATGGAGTTTTTTGCCTGCAGCTTAAAAGAAAGAGAAAGGAAACGTTATTGTTGATTTTGATTGATGGCTAGTTGAGCCTAATCTAATGCCACATTCCCTATTCACATACTTTCTATAGCTACCAATAGGCGCTCTCAGATTCGCTTTGGACTACCTTATTGGCAACTGCTGATGTTGCTACCACTGAGGTGACATACTCTTCAACTCCATTTAGTCCTTTGAATACTCCTTCAGGAGAAAAAACAGAAGGTGCCTTTGTTGTCGGCAAGTCACCGCAGCAGCTCTCTGCAAACTTTCTAATGTCGTATTCGACAAATTCGACATTCCTTTCCCTCAAAAGATTTATGGCCTTAAGAGAGTCTGGGCCTTGGTCAACGATAAGTACTGGCTTGCGGTTTTTCATTTTAATCCCTCTTCCTCTTCCTCCTGCACCACAGGATATGTCAGCATAGAACCGTCAAACTTCAAGAATATATATTGTAATATAATCTAAGCCTATCCGCTCTTTTCGGCATTTCGTTTATGTGACCTAAATTCAACCACGTCAAAATGTACTGTATATCATTCTCCCACTCAACATACAAAATTTCGCAGCAAACATCGGGCTAAAATAGATGGTTCCCCATAGGAGGATATATCTTGTCTTCTGCTGCAATACTCTATTTGATAAAATATGGCATATATCTTGCTTGACGGGAGCAGATCTATCACACCGTTACACTACAGGTATACAATATTATTCTTCAAATGTATGTTTCTTCGGCTGCCCGGTAGCAATATTTTCCGTCTATGAGAGTGTAGCTCGCATTAAAAGATTGCAGATCTACTTTCAAGAAATTGTATAGTCCAAATCATGGTATCTGTTCAATAGTGCTTTGTTCTATCAAACATCATATGCCATCAATAAGAATCTGAATCCAGAAAAAAACTCATCATCAAACCGAGCTAATCCTTTTATGCGATATATTGCCCTCGCGTATATGTCAAATCCACAAAGTCCAAAAGGAGTTGTACCAAATGTCGTGGCATTGGAAGTTTTAAGGAAAAATGGTGTCGATATCGACAAGCTCATAAAATTGATCACTGCAGGCGTGGGCGCAGAATTCACAACGTACTATTACTATACGATTCTAAGAATGCACTGTACAGGCCTAGAAGGCGAAGGCATAAAGGAGATAGTAGAGGATGCCAGAATAGAAGACAGGAACCATTTTGAGGCAATGGTTCCCCGCCTATATGAGCTGGGAGGCGCACTCCCAAGAGATATCAGAAAATTCGCAGATCAGGCAGGATGTCCAGATGCATATCTGCCTGACAATTGGGAAGACATCAATTCAATACTGAAAGTGCTTTTAGAAGCAGAGCAGTGTGCAATTAGGTCTTGGGGCGAAGTGTGTGACATGACAGCTGGAAAAGATCCAAGGACTTACGACATTGCACAAAGGATAATGCAGGAAGAAGTCGAGCATGAGGCTTGGTTCATAGAACTCCTGTCTAAGAGGCCTTCAGGGCACTTTAGGAGAAAATTTGTCGGCCAGTCGCCGCACACAGGGGACCAGGGTAGCCTCATACATCTCTGATAACCACTTTTTTATTATTAACTTTTTTATTATCTTTTTTATCTCTTTGTTTAGTGTCATACAGACTAGTCTGCAAGAGTGACGAGATACAAGAAAGATCAATGAAAATGTTTACAGTAGATCACACAGAGGTTCTTGTAGGAAGACTATATGGCAGGCTCTTTGCATGTAACAATTCATGTCCACATAGAGGGGCATCACTTGTGAAAGGAGAATTGAAAGGTGATAATGTAGTATGCTGGATGCACGGATATGAGTATAATGTTTTTACCGGCAAGCTGGAAAATATGAAGTCATGGAAGAAGGAGAGCACCTGGATGGAGCAGAGCTCGGATTGGCGCAGATCCGGTGACCTTACCCTCTACCCAATAATGGAGAAGGACGGAACCATCTATGTCTGCTTATGATCGTCGGATTAGCGTTCATGCTCCAGCTTTTCAATAACTTCTAAAACCCATCGCAGGGTGTTGATCCTTATAATGTCATTTCTATCTGCTATTCTTGATAGAAGGCGA
>JALZEV010000014.1 GCA_030861865.1 Thermoproteota archaeon
GAGGCAGCCTGCCGGTACCACCGTTGGCAAAAGGTCCCATTTCAGGCCCTGCAAGATCCACCACGTAGACGTGCCAGCAGGGTTATGACGCCTTAGGGTTGCTCCCTCCCGGACCTCACCCATTTCGGCGATTCGCGGTCGAGACTCCGCCTTCGCGCAGATCACCGCTCATAACCATCCAGCACGGCATGATTTCATTTCAGCAAGGCCAGCGGGTACCTCCTGCCAGCGGATTTACCCGGCAGTTACTGATCCTGGCATAAAGCCGATTTCCAGTATGGGGTACGGCTGGCACCCCGATCTTCCCTGCCTCCTCTTTATACCTTTGTAAAATGACTATATTTGCTTGTTGGATACTATAAGATACTTAATGTGCTACACACCGAGCAGATATCGCCTGTCGAAACACGCCCACATCTTGAACACTTCTTGATTTCAGGAGACGGCATGCTACCACGGAGAACTTTTGAAATTTTTGTCATTGACCTATAGGCATTGTATTTGATGCCTGGATGATCCCTCTCTAATCTATTGAAAAATTCGCGCAAATCTGTGCGTATGCTTTCATTCATGTAAGGACACTCTTCTGACTGAAATGGGATGTCGCGCTGGAGGGCATAAAATGCGATCTCATATTCATAAATTTCTACAAAGGGCTTGACTTTTTTCATGCCGGTTTGTGTATATTGCACAGGCTCTGGATATATCCAGCCTATCCGCTCTACGTCGCCCGCCAACAAGTTGATCATAAAAGTCTGCAACTGATCGTCCATGTTATGTGCAGTCGCAACTATGTCGGCTTCGACTGTTTCTGCTGCAATATCAATTGCACGTCGGCGGAATGTGCCACACATTGAACAAGATGATTTTTTTTGCGATGATCGCTGGATCATGGCTTGATCCATGTCTATTCCAAAGAGTGATTGGTAGCTGAGTATCTTGTTTTCTATACGAAGCAGTGTGCAAAAATCCTTCACTATCTGGAGTGACTCATCTCGATACCCCTTGATACCTTCATCTATCGTAACTGCGACTAACCCATTTGCATTGTTTGGATGTTGATCAAAAAGCATCTTTAGGACGTACAATAGAGACAAACTATCTTTGCCACCAGAAACTCCTACCGCGACCTTGTCACCATATTCTATCATTGAATACTTTGAAATCGTCTTTGCAGCCTTGATTTCAATTGACCGCAAGAAGCATTTCTTACATAGGTATTCCCCAGAATATGCTCTATAGTAGAAGCTCTGTTCTTTTTGACACTTCGTGCAGCAAGGCATATTTGGTTGTTAGCCATGTTCAAGAGTTATTAATCATTCGAGCACGAATCATTAATAAATCAAAGAATTATACTCTTTTTTGTGCTATTACCCTCAGAGTTACTGGACGAGGTCAACCTCCGGATTTTGGATATCTTGCGTAGAGATGCATCCCGTCCCTTTGTGGATATAGCTAAGGAGCTTGAAATCTCCGATGCGACGGTACATATCCGAGTCAGGAGACTTCTGGCAGCTGGCATCCTTCGTAAATTCACGATTGCAACGGACAACGCGCTACTAGGCTACGACCATCTTGCCTTCATAGGAATAAATATTAATCAAGGTTCAACCGACGAAGTAATCGCCCGGCTATCTCAGTTTGATGAAATACTCGAGTTACACGAAATGTATAGCCAATTTGATCTTCTTTTGAAGATACGTACAAAAAGCCTTGAAGAGATGAGAGATATAGTAGCGAACAAGATAGGCAGAATTCCTCAAATAACGGAAGCAGAATTGATGACAGTTCTAAAAACTATTAAGGAGGAGCACCTGATCCCCTTAAAAAAGGATATTGCAGATGCTGCAAGTGCAGCTGCTACATAGCTGTTGATAATCTTACTTTTGTTGCTTGTCTTTTTTTGAAGATTGCCACCAGTCAAGGTATTCGTCATGATGCTTTCTGCGAGGGTCTTCTCTTGATCTCTTGGCCCTGTCACGCAACTCGTCTATCTTTTCAGAAGAGGCAAAGAGTCCACAGCTCTTGCATATAAAGCTCTTGCTAGTAGGGTCGTACTTTAGCTCTCCTCCGCATTCAGGACAAAAGCTTGCCAATTACTAGCCCTATTTCAGTTACGCCAATAAAAGGTTTTCAAGTATGCAAAGGTAACGAGGGCACGAAGGAGTTCGCTTGTATTTAGTTCATTTGTAGTGGACTGGCTAGGAAAACCCCATCACCACTATTCTTCTGGCATCAGCCTCAACTCTTGCCTTCAACCCTTGCTTTAATGAAGAAAACAGTATTCTGTTGGGGAGGTCTACAACCGGGATATTGGCTAGTGCACAACCAGAGGCCGTAGTGATATCGGCTTTGGAACACACAACTGCACTTGGAGCATTCCCATATTCTTTGAGGGAATATATTGCATACGCACCTACACTACTTCCAATGGCATATGGAAGAATGAATACCGATCCTTTGAGTGACTTGCCATGCAGTTCATGCAGCGGATCTGTTATTGTGCCGATATTGGCATTGACCATTGAAAGAAAATTTATCGGCTGGCTCGTGACCAGTGTTTTTCCCTCGCCGGTACCCCCCACAATCCTGCGACAGTTAGAAATTATCACTGCGTATATTCCTCAGCAATTGTCTTGATGTCTTTGAGAGCAACTTTTACTTTATTGAACTTCGATAGGTAGTACGCTGCCTTGACACTGTTTGTAATCACTGCATCGTACCTGTCTTTGGTAACGTATGGTGTAAGGCAGGTGCACGAATCGCATCTAAAATCGACTCCTGACTTTTCGATTTTGCCTGCAAGACCAACCTTCACCGCATAATCATAAATTGTCCGTGAACAAAAAACGATGCAGCGCTTTGTGAATTTTTTGGTTTCAGTAAGCTTGGCAAGCAGCTTCAGCTCATTTATTCCAAGTTGAGGGCTGCCTAGAGTGATTATGTCGGCATTATTGGCAGTGCTCAACTCATCCATAACCGCTTGGGCCTCTTTTTTTCCAAATGAAATTTTTTCTTTTGCCTTCCCTTCTAGGGTGAACATACCACAGGAACCTGACGTGCCAATTGCTGCACAAAGTGCCTTTGCCTCTATAATGTCTGGTTTGTTGATGCTGTTGAGTGCGACACAGCTGTTGTCTCTAACTGCGTTACCTGCGAAATAGCCCAAAAGCCCATAGTCAAGCTCCGTCCTAAAATCAAAGTCACTTTCAACTGCAATTTTGGGATTCCTTGCCTCTTCTAACCGCAGGTCAGAAAGAGGCGTCTTGCCAGTAACAGAGCTGGCTAGTGCTGAGAGCGCGCTTTCTTTGTTTGTCTTGAGTCCTAAAAGGGAGTTTGAAAACACTGCTGCATTGCTTTCTGCGAAACTAACGACTGTGCCTCTTTGCGGAAGGTCAAAAACCTCATAAGGCGTACATGCAAAAGACGGTATGGCACCCATTCGTTCATACGAGCTAGCTATATTTTCTTGTCTCTCTTGAAAACTGTGAGGGATGCCCTCGGGTCTGCTCCTGTCATATCCCATTGGATTTATTGTAGTCTTTACTGCGAACTTTGCAGAAGTGCTGAATCTTTGAAGGAACTGCATGCCGTCATCTCCAATTGTGTTGTAGTTCACGCCAGAGATATGGGCCCATTTTGCCGGAACAAGCTTTTTGGCGCCTGTGGCCTCACCTATTGCAACGAGAATCCTGTAAGCAGTAGCAATTGCTTCCCCGCAGTTGCCGTCAAGCGCTTTTTCCTCGTCCCTTGCAAGCTCCATCTACCCATAATTTAGATTGAGCGTATAAGAATCATTAGTTCTTCCAATATACTTGTTGAATACAGAATTTCATGCTCTTACCGGCAAGGGAAAAGGTGACTAGTAATGATAAGATTACAATGAGCAGAAAGTATACACCCGTCCTATAGGCATACCATAGTTTCAAAAAGAGAAAAGCAATAGTAAAGCATCCTAGATTTTAGCTCTTCGTTTAGCAATAATTGAAGCCGTCATGTAAAGTACAAATCCGGAAGTTACAATTAGTACACCGTAAAGTGATAGTGCGCCCCTCTCCAGGTATTGTCCAAATCCGACTAACAGGGCACCCAAAATTAGAAGACCAATGCCTGCGCGTGCAGCACTTGGCATCTGTATTTTGTTCTTCTTTTTCGACAATGTTGCTGCTAACATTTTAGAAGTACATAATGTTATAGTTTTTATTGCATCCTTTGGCAAGATAGAAGCAAAAAGGCATGAAGATAGCTGTTGTTGGAATCGGGGTAGCAGGTGCATATCTTATGAATAGGCTGAGCGATGATCACAACACCCGTGTAGTAGGGTTTGAGCGTATGCAAAAGGATGAGCACGATGCTGTATGTGCTTGGGCCACATGTGAAAACGTGATGGCAGGCCTTACAAGAAACTGTGGCCTTAACTTCGATGACTATATCTTGCACGACGGCCAGCACATGCAAGTAGACTTGGAGGAGAGAGACAGCGTCGACATCAGACTCAAGGGAATGGTGAGCTATGACAAGTTGCGACTGATCCAAGATATGGTAAGGGGCACAGAAATAAAGTTTGGACGCTCTCCAAGAAAGGACGAGCTTGAATCTGACTTTGATATGATTATCGATTCTACTGGCTTTCACCGCAACTATCTGCCACGAGTTAGAAATGAGACATGGATTCCCTGTGTCCAATACAAGGTTCGCTACCATCAGGGCAAGGAACCCTTTGACGATTTTTATTTGCGAGCATTTCCGTCTATGTCTGGTTACTTTTGGTATTTTCCGCTTGGCAACGGCCAAGCCCATATAGGGGCAGGCGATTTCTTAAAAAGTCACAACCACTTTGTAGATGAATTTTTGAACAAGTACGACTGTGAAATAATAAAAAAGGTAGGACGGCCTGTCAGACTGACTCCCCCTGAAAGCTGCGAGCCCTTTACTGATGGTCGCAAGTCGATAGGAGCAGGTGAGTCAATAGGTACCGTATATCCTCTGCTGGGCGAGGGCATAATTCCGTCGACTTGGTGCGCCGAACTACTTGTCCAAAACCTTCATGATATGACAGCATACCGGCGGGCAGTGCTAGAAAAATTCAAGATATACTCTCTTGTATTCAAGTTCATCAAGCTGAAAATAACAGGCAGATTCAACATTATAAAGCATGGGATGGACATGCTCAAATTATACCGGCATATGAAGAGCGAAGAAGAGCGCTATGGCATGAACATCAAGATGAGCGATATGCTAAAGGTGTCAGGAATCTAAAGCTTTAAAAATCTATCAAGAGCAGTGAAGTTAATGAGCGCAGCTAGCGATCAATCGAGGCAGCAGGAATTGGCTGCGATGGAGCAGAAGATAAATGAATTAGTCCAGCAGTCAAGGATTCTTGAAGCATATATGAATGACATCATGACACGACAAGTTACAGTAAGCAAGATAATGGAAGAGGCCCATTTGGCTTCAAATACGATTCAAAATATCCCTTCTGAGTCTGACGTGGAGTCCCTAATGCCTATTGGCATTGGAGTTTACGTCAAGACTACGGTACCTCCTATCAAGAAGTTGCTCATCAACCTGGATGCTGGCGTCGCCATTGAAAAGAGCAGAGAAGATGCACTCAATTACGTGGAAACTAGGATAAAAGAGTATGAAGTAGCAGCAAGGCAGCTTGAGGCGCAAAGACAGGAAGTAGCAATGCGCATGAATCAGTTGCAATCACAGATAAACCAGATGATACAGGCTGCGCAGCAACCCGGTTAATGCCCGTTCTGGTTGAATATAATCATGTTTGATAAACTGAAAAAGGCTTTCTCTAGAGCAGCGAAGGGCGTAGCTCAGAAAGAGCTTACTGAAAAAGTTCTTGACTATGTACTGCTTGACTTCCAGATCGCGCTTTTGGAAAGCGACGTGGCGCAGGAAGTAGTTGACGACTTATCTGCGAAACTGAAAAAAGAGCTGCTCGGCATGAAGCTGGAAAAAGAGCAGGAAGCAACCGAGATAGTCCAGTCAAAATTGCGAGCCGCACTGGCTGAAATTTTTGCACGGACCAATAGGTTTGACTTGATTGAAAAGATAAAGATGAAAAAGGAAGCCAAGAGTGGACCTTTTGTCATTGTTTTCCTAGGTATTAACGGAACAGGGAAGACAACTACTGTTGCCAAGATAGCAAACCTCTTGCGAAAGGCTGGCTTTTCAGTAGTAGTAGCAGCGGGTGACACCCATAGGGCAGGGGCTATCGAGCAGCTCGAACAGCATACAAATAGGTTATCTCTTAAAATAGTAAAACAGAGATATGGAGCGGATCCTTCGTCTGTAGGGCGCGATGCATATGATCACGCGAAAAAGAACCATATCGACGTAGTTCTCATGGACACTGCTGGCAGGATGCAGACTTCAAAGAACTTGATGGATGAAATGGGCAAAATAGTAAGAGTCGTCAAACCCGATGTAAAGTTGTTCATAGGTGATGCACTTGCTGGCAATGATACAATAAACCAAGCACGGGAGTTTTTCCACTATACCAATTTCGACGGTGCTATACTAACCAAGGTAGATGCAGACGCGAAGGGAGGGTCAGCGATTTCAATTGCGTACATTACTTCAAGGCCAATTGTATACATCGGCATGGGACAGGGCTATGACGATATTATCCCTTTTGATTCTAACAAGTTCATTGAGTCGCTATTTGAAAGCGGGGACCGGGTAGGCGTAAGTGTCGAGGAAGTGACATCGATGCAGAAGATTTCGGAATTAGCAGTTGAAAAAACCAAGTCAGTAGATCCACAAACAGTGAGGGAAGAGGAGAAAGACATAGTACTCCTATCGCAGCCTCCAGTCAAGACATCGAACTCCATGGACGGACCCTCCCTTCCGGAGCAGCAACAAGCAGTCAAAGAACTTGCACCACAATCTTCTACGCATCAGCCTGAGCCATACAAGATGAAGGAACAGCCCAAAGAAAAAAAGAGCAGGTTTGGATTCTTTGGTAAAAAAAGAACAAATGAAGATCGCAGCAAGAAAGAGGAGGAAGAGGTCGACAAGAAGGAGAAGTACAAGCAAGAAGAACGGGCAGGAGAGGAACAAGAAGCAGTAAAAGAAGAAGAAGAAAAAGAAAATGAAAGGGCTAGGCTGAAGGAAGAAGAGGAGAAGAGAACCTACAAGCAAAGGAATCTACGAGAAGATGGGGACACTAAAGAGCAAGAAGAAGAAGACAAAGTAATCTATCTAACAGATGAAGACATTGAAGATCTCCTCAAGTAAGAAAGACATCCTAAGTATGGCAGATCTGAGCACGAATGAGATCGGTCTGATCCTGATGCTTGCAGGAAAGCTTAAGCGTGAGCAAAGGAGAGGCAAATCTCGGCCATTTTTGCGGGGAAAAATACTTGGTATGATCTTCCAAAAACCGTCGACTAGAACTAGAGTCAGTTTTGAAGTTGGCATGTACCAGCTAGGCGGAGACGCAGTTTACCTTGGTGCGAGCGACATCCAACTGTCGCGAGGTGAAACGATCGAGGATACAGCCAAAACCCTTTCACTTTATCTGGATTGCATAATAGCACGGGTCTATAATCATAAAGATGTCCAGACCCTGGCTAGATATGCTTCAGTGCCAGTAATAAATGGTCTTTCAGACTCATTTCATCCATGTCAGATTCTGGCCGACCTTATGACAATACAGGAGCACAAGAAAAAGCTAAAAGGGCTACGGCTTGCTTGGCTTGGAGACGGGGACAATGTATGCAATGACCTTATGCTTGGCTGCGCCAAGACAGGCATAAGCATGACTGCTGCTTGCCCAAAGGGCTATGAACCACTCGAAGAGATTGTGGAGCTTGCCAAGGCTGAAGGCAAAAAAACAGGCGTAGATATTGCGATAACTGACGATTCAGCTTCCGCAGTAAGAGACGCCGACATTATAGCCACAGATACTTTTATCTCGATCGGTAAGGAAGGTGAGCGTACAGCTAGGGAAGGAACATTTCTTCCAAACTATCAAGTGAATAAAGACATTATGAAGCTTGCGAAAGTGGATGCAATATTTATGCACTGCTTGCCGGCCAAGCGCGGCATGGAAGTTACTACCGATGTTATTGACGGCAAGTGGTCGGTGGTATGGCAGGAAGCTGAAAATAGACTGCATACACAAAAGGCCCTCCTTTGCCTCCTCATGAAAGCAGCATTGTAGTCATTGTTTTGCAGAAGCTCTTCTGCGCCTGCTGTACCAGAAACCGAATCCTGCGATTATTACGGCAATAACTATGAAGGTGGCAATGGTGAATGCAGATGAGACCTGCTCTGAAAACTTGCTCCATGCTTCGCCAAGATAATATCCAGTAAGGGTCAAGATAATGCACCACAAAAGTGAACCGGCAAACGTATATCCAATAAATTTTGCAAAATTCATCTGGCCTATGCCCGCAGGTATTGAGATTATCTCACGGATACCAGGCATCATCCTTCCAGTAAATACTGCAATTGACCCATACTTTTCAAACCACTTCTCAGCCTTATCAATGTCTTGCTCGCTTATCCTGACTCGTTTGCCAAAGCGGGCTATTGCTGTCCTTCCCGCCTTTGCAGATACAAAATAGATGAATATTGCCCCTGCAGTAGATCCAAGTGCACCTACGGTCGCCATGCCAATAGCGTTTTCAAGTCCAAGCCCTCTGTTCTGGGCTGTGAACCCAACCAGCGGAAAGATCACTTCGCTTGGGATAGGAGGAAATATCACTTCAAGAAGAGCTGCTGCAAAGACTGCAGGGTAGCCATACTCTGCTATTAGGCCAGTTATTGCGTCAAGTATACCACTCAGAATTCCAGCTGACGCAAGAGCAACAATGACGGCAACATCCATTGCTACCTTCTCCTATTGGCATAGGGCATATATTTGGTGTACATTGCAAAAGATCTTCTCCTCCCCCCCTCCCTACAGTGCCTGCCCAGTTATAAGCTGCCTCTTGTGTTTCTAAAATATTGACCTGCAAGAATCTATGCATTAGGCTCGTCCCAGACGGAGGCAGGGTACAAAACCCATACCAGAAAGGGTTAAGATATTGCCGCAGATGCGAGGTTTATTTCAAATGCAACGATATCCATTGTATTTGCTGCGGGCTACACCTTCGATTTACTCCAGTGCACCCTCTTGCAAAAGAAAAGCTGAGGCCTTACAAAGGCGACTAAAAGTTGTCCTGCTTCGTTCGAAGAATTGTAAGTTCTCAGCTTTTCTTTTGCAATGGGGTTCCCCCTTTCCAAGCGTTGCAGCATTGCTGCAGCGTTGCAGCCTTGTTCGTCTAACCGCCTAAGCTTTTTCTTTAATCGGCATTTGATGTAGCGGATTTGTGGTTTAGTAAAATCTCTAGTACCAGAAAGGTAAGCCTGTTCTACAGGACTTAATAAAAGCACCACCCTTGAGAGAAAAGATATAGGTTAATAGCTATAGGTGTCTAATCTTTTTTGGCTGTGACTTTAGAAAAAGATAATCCGAAATATGAAGTCATTATGTCGGGGTGTAACCACCGACACATCTGGGACGCTAGAAAGCTTGTAACAGGTGCCATTGAGACGCGTTTTGACATTGAAAATGGTACAAAACAGGACTATTATGTCTGTCCAAAATGTGCTGCTCCTAGGGAAAATGGAGTGACAGATTTCTGTATGGATTCAGTACTTCACAAAGTACTTCGAGCTAGGAAACTCACACCTTTAGATGAAGAGCGGATAATGACAATATAATCATATGACTAATTAACGAAGAATAAGAAGAACTAGCACAAGAGCTGCATCCAAAAATTTTATTTCCGCTTGCAGGTATCTGACTCTATCAGTCTCTCAATCAAGAGAGGAATTCTTTTATCCATAATATTCGTGCTTGGCACTGAGATGAAGCATCCCAATAACAACAAAAAGAAAAAGAATAACTCCATAGTAAGAGCAGCAATGCTTCTTTCATTGGCAATGATAATTATCGCTGCTACTGCGGGTCCTGCTATAATAATAGGAATTAATCGGTCAGCAGAAGCGCAAAGTTTGGGTCTTAACTTTAAGTCTACAGAACCAAAAGCACCTGCTGTTGTATCTGGTGACAATATCTACCTTGCATGGTGGACTAACAATACAGAAAACGGAAATGAAGAAGTAATGTTTAGAGC
>JALZEV010000015.1 GCA_030861865.1 Thermoproteota archaeon
CCACCAGGTGGAGGGGCACTCTCTTTAGACTTAGATGCAGCAATTACATCATCTATCCTCAAGATCATAGATGATGCCTCTGTAGCAGCACTAATTACTTGTTCTTTGACTTTGAGTGGTTCGTAAATGTCTTTTGCAGCCATATCTGCGACCTTGCCGTTAATTACATCTACGCCATATTTGGGCTTAGCTAGTGCTGCTTTAGCTCTGAGCTGAGTTTGAGTATCCAGAGGATCCATTCCTGCGTTTTCTGCTAGAGCTATTGCAATTTCTTCTATGCTATCGGCGAATCTCTCTGCTGCTAGCTGAGACCTTCCTGAAAGAGAAGCTGACCATTCTCTGATCTTTTGAGATATGTAAACTTCTGGCGCTCCTGCACCCACCGTAATGTAAGGGTACTCTAAAACGTCTTTGACCACCATTATGGCATCATGGACTGACCTTTCAGCCTCGTCAACAACGCGTTGAGATCCACCCCTTACTAAAATAGAGACAGCCTTGGGATTCTTACATCCTTCAACAAAAACCCATTTGTCAGTCTCTACTTTGCGCTCTTCGACTACTTTGGCATAACCCAGATCAGCCTCAGAAAGTTCGTCTATGTTAGATAGCACTCTACCTTCAGTCGCCTTTGCAAGATTATTCATGTCACTTTCCTTTACTCTTCTAACAGCTAGTATCCCCTCTTTTGCAAGATAATGCTGCGCTAAATCATCAATTCCCTTCTGACATAGAAGTACGTTTGCACCTGAAGTGGATATTTTATCTACCATAGATTTGAGCATACGGTTCTCCTCTTCCAAGAACATCTGCATCTGCTGTGGGTCAGAGATGCGGATCTCTGCACTCATTTCAGTCTTTTCAATTTCTAGAGCAGCATTAAGCAAAGCTATCTTTGCATCCTCAATACGCTTTGGCATGCCCCCATGTACAACTTCTTTGTCAAGCACAATGCCCTGAATGAGCTTGGTATCTTCTATCGATCCTCCTGCCTTCTTTTCGACCTTTATGCTATCAACGTCTACTCTGAGGTTATTACTGTCATCGCTAGCCTTTTCTGCTATAGCTATGACTGCATCCACCACTATCCTAGATAGAGGCTCTGCGTTCACGGAGACAAGCTTAGAAGCCATACTTGTACGCGCTATCTTGCCAAGCATTTGTCTGTCTGTTGGATCAACTTTTGTTGATGCATTCTTTAGTATTTCAATAGCTTTTTCAGATGCGATTCTATAACCGTCAACTATGACAGTAGGATGAACATTCTTGGCTATCAGTTCTTCTGCCTTAGACAATAGAGACCCAGCGAGAACAACTGTTGAGGTTGTGCCATCTCCCACCTCATTGTCTGTAGCCTTGCTAATCTCTACCATCATCTTGGCTGCTGGATGCTGTACATCTATCTCTTTGAGAATTGTAGCGCCGTCATTTGTTATCGTTACATCGCCAATGTTGTTTACAAGCATCTTATCCATTCCTCTTGGACCAAGGCTTGTGCGCACAATTTCTGCTATTGTTTTCGCCGCAGTAATGTTGTTTCTTTGTGCTTGGTTGCCTTTTGTTTCAGTAGTGCCCTCCCTTAAAAAGACTATGGGCATAGGTTGTTGTTGCTGTTGTATTGACATAGATCATATCTCACCTTAGGTTAGTACCAAAAGATGATCGCTCAGGAGTAATTTAAGATATTCTACTAGCCAACTTATAAGATACAGACAAATCCTGTATAACTATTACCTAGAATGATATTACATTCAGTTGTCTAATGTTATAGTATCACATATAATAAAAATTGATAGCAGCATAAGACAGCTATATCCGACGATAGCATCGCTGGCATCACCATACGTCATATTACCTATCTCTTCAAGATATTACGATTACGCAGAAAACAGCCAATGGTCCGTTTAAAACGCTTATAATCCTGATCGAAAAACAGGAACAAAGTAGAGATGTATTTTGTTTGATGTAACAATAACAATATCAATATCATCAACAGTGACCATCCAAACATTCAACAATGTAGGTTAGGATCTCGTTTGGATGTCTCAAAGGTAAATTGAATATCCCTATATAGGAGATGGTGTATTTGCAGAAGATTTTATCCTTTTTATAAAGTACATATTAGAAACACAACAATCAAGATGGTTCTCAGCTAAGCTCAGCTATTGTCTTAGTTAGGTTTGCAATGATTTCTTTTATCAGATCGTCGCCTTTTGAAGCAGTAGCCTTCATCGGGTCTCCCCAAACACCATTGCCGGTAATCTTGGGAAAGGACCCTGGCGCGTTAGTGAGACTGCTGTAAGCAGCCTTTGACTTAGATAGACTTTTAGAATTTGACCTCGCTCGATCCATATGAACAAGTTCAGGTGCAATTGCCAATACAAGCGACGTTTCAACTTCACCTGCATGGTCAAAGTCCGGCTTCATCATCTCCCAGTAATGCAGGATGTGAATATTGACATCCATAGTAGGTATCTTGCTCTGTGTCTCCTGCGGAATGTACTGGATCGCCCCTCTATTACCGTGATGGCCATTTATGATGATTATTTCCCTTATCTTGTTTTCTGCAAGTGAATTGCATATGTCGCATAACACTGTAGATAAAGTCGAGTTGCGAAGTGATACATTGAACATTGGTTTATGCTCAAATGATACACCGTATGAAATGACGGGCAGCACAAACGCGCCAACTTTTTCTGCTAGGAGTCTTGCAATGTATTCCGTGATAAGAGAATCAGTCGAGACTGGCAAATGGGCACCGTGCTGCTCTAAGGAGCCTACAGGTATTATAGCTCGCTTGATTTTTTTGAGTGTGATTCTAAAATCATAGTCGGTCATGCCAAATACCGGTACTGACATTACGCGATAAGCAGGCTTCTACCCGTTAACTACCTTTTGTTTTTGTTGCTATTAATTTATCTTATTTATCTCTTTGATGTAGACCTTCCCCCAGTACACTTCAAGTTTGTTTTCAAGGTATAGCCTGACTCCCTCAAGAAGTGTTGCCGCTTCAAGTTCTTGACCTTTTTTCTTGATGGTGTCAAGTGTATCAGAAGTCGATACCTTGAACGATTCTTGATGAATTATTGGACCTTTGTCAAGGTCTTCAGTTACAAAGTGCGCGGTGCACCCTATTATCTTGGCGCCCCGCTCATATGCTTGAACATATGCATATGCCCCAGGAAATGCAGGCAAAAGTGACGGATGTATATTAATTATCCTGTTTGGATAACGCCAAACAAAGTTTGGTGTCAGTATGCGCATATATCTTGCGAGCACTATTAGATCAATGTTGTACTGCTCGATTAGTTGCAGGATTCTATTTTCAGCGTCTGCCTGATCTCTATGAACTACTGCGTGAAAGGGTAGTCCTATATCGTCTGCAAGTGACTTCAGCGTGGAGTCACTTGCAATGATAACGGGAATATTGGCTCTTATTTGTCTCTCTTTCTTAGCTTGCAGTAGCCTCATAAGACATTGAGGTTCATTGCTTACAAATATTGCAACATTTTGGAGTCGGTTAGGCTCTTGGTAATGAACTTTTATCTCCATTGAGAGCTTTTTAGCAAGCCGTTTTAGACCAAGGTCAAGCTGCTCCCTGCCGATTTCCTCTGCAAATGACGCTTCAAGCTGCATGCCAAAGAGGCCACGGAGCACGTTCTGGTTTATCTTTTCTATGTTGCCTCCGCTTTTAAAGATAAAGTTGGTAATATCGGCTACTACGCCTTTCCTATCGGGCCCAACTACAGTTACTTCAATGAGAGTCTTGCCCTTTGGTGCAGGCATGGGAACTCATAACATATTTGAAACATATTAAATGTTCAGATGCGCCGTCAATACTTAAATAATAGGATTGTTAACTCAAACTGTTGGGTTACAGCGTTAACAATGGTTATAATTTTTGAGGGCTATGAAGTAAATGCACTATCCTGATAGTTCTCTAGCCCCCTGAGGCATATGATATATGAAGGCACAGCCAAAGCAACAAAAAACATCTGCTACAAAACAAAGAAAAAACTACGACTACAACAAACCGATAGGCAAGTGTATAGTCTGTTATACCATTTCCGGTTGGCATTGCTACGACTGTAACAACGACTTTTGCCAGATGCATTTTCAGGAACACAAGGAAAAGAACCTATGCAGGATAAGCTGATGCATAGGGTTAGCGAATACTTTAGTGGCATGCAATAAGTCGAGCGTTGCAAGTAAGACGTATGCTAGTATAATTGGCATAATGTGTTGTACCGTTATTTCTTATATTGAGGATGTATATACTGATTGCATGGCTCTTTTTGCGTACATTCCACATAGCAAGCGAATTCAAATGCTTTTTGCGAACTCTATCCTAAGATGAGGATAGTTAAATAATAGAAGAAGCATAATAATGTCACGTACAAAGACAGTTCTGAAGCCTAGTGCCTTTTATCTGAAATCCTTGAGTAAGAGAGATAAGTAGGAAGAGACCCGTCCTAATCGAAGTGAGTAAGCATAAGACTTGCAACCATCTAGCTCAAGCCTCTGAGAATATTTCAACCATATCTAAAGAGTGTGAAGAATGCAAGAAAGAGGGAACTAACTGGGTTGCCCTGCGACAGTGCCTGTCCTGTGGTCATGTTGGTTGCTGTGATTCCTCCCCTGGAAGACATGCGACTCGACATTTTATAGATACATACCATCCTGTAATGGTAGAATTACCCAACAAGGCATGGAGATGGTGCTATATTCACAAAGCTTATGGATAAGGGGTATAGAGAGATATAGCAAAAAATGACGCTTCAGCAAAATAATACAGAGTTTGAAGAGTTTGCAAATGATGTTGCAAGGTGCCTATCAAGCAAGAACAAGTACATCAGTCCCAAGTATTTGTACGACAAGGTAGGCTCACAGCTATTTGAGCAGATATGCCTTCAGCCGGAGTACTATCTTACAAGGACGGAAGCATCATTACTTAACAAGCATGCCCCATTCATTTCAAAGTTGGCTGGCAGCAACATCAAGATAATAGAGCTTGGAAGTGGAAGCAGCTCCAAGACAGCTATTCTGCTCAGCTACTTATCATCACAGAAAAAGAGAATCTACTACTTTCCAATCGATATATCAAGCAGCATATTGATAGAGAGCAAGAGAAAATTGAAATCACAATTTCCAAATGCCAGCATCATTGGAATTAGGTCAGATTATGAGACTGGTATTGATAGGGCGGCTGCTGAATGCATGGCTATTGGGAACAACAAGAACATTCCTTACACAAAGCTCGTTCTTTTTCTAGGCTCAAGCATTGGCAATTTTGAACTTATAGAGGCGCAATCTCTACTTCGATCAGTAAGGGAAAAACTCCATACAAACGATTTTCTGCTTATCGGCTTTGACTTGCAAAAGGACAAGTCGGTGTTAAACGCAGCCTATAATGACAAAGCTGCGATGACAGCCAAATTCAATTTGAACTTGCTGGCAAGGATAAATAGGGAGCTTGGTGGAAATTTTGAGCTAGGAAAATTTAATCATTGTGCGTTCTACAGCCATGAGCGACATAGAATAGAAATGCATCTAGTTTCAAAAACCGACCAACAACTGTACATAGGTGCGTTAGGCAAAACTTTTGCCATTAGGAAAGGCGAGAGTATCCATACAGAAAATTCTTACAAGTACAGTTTGAGTCAAATTGCTGCTCTTGCTGAGGATTGTGGCTTTACGGTAGAGAAGAACTTTACAGATGAAAAAAGATGGTTTGATCTGGCTCTCTTTTCTCCGTCTTAAATAATGTCTTCCGCGCAACGGAAACCTGCAAACAGTATCCTTTCGTGAGGCTTGAAATAGTTTCGATAGGAGTTACGTATTTGCGCGGTCGGTGTTGCAAAGCAGCCTCCTCGCAGTACTTTTTGGTTTATCGTCCACTTATCAGTGTATTCAGAAAATTTTGATCTAAAGCCTGGATACAGCACATATTCTGATGATGTCCATTCCCAGACATCCCCTATCATCTGGTGGCAGCCATAATAACTCTTGCCAGCAGGATAAACCCCCACTTTGGATGGAGCCCATAGATAGGATTCAAGGAGGTTGGCATGTTTGGGTGTTGGCCTATGATCACCCCATGGGTATAACGTTTTTCTCTGCAATTCATCATTCCAGCTTGCGGCTTTTTCCCATTCTGATTCGGTTGGAAGCCTTTTACCGGCCCAGCGTGCATATGCATCTGCTTCATAGTAACTGACATTGACGACCGGCTCGTCAGGGTCAATTCTGCGAAGCCCATGAAAATCTTTCTTTTTCCAAACATTATTTTCATCTTTTACCCAATATAGCGGCGCGTTCCATTGCTGCTCCTTTACCAGTTCCCATCCATCGGCTAGCCAGTATCTGTAATCTTCATAGCCAGCCCCCTCTATGAATTTCATATATTCGCCATTGGTTACAGGAGCCACGTCCATTCTGAAGGGTTGCAGGTATACTTTGTGCTCTGGAAGCTCATTATCGTAGCAAAAGGAATTGCCGTTGTATCCAACCTCAAAAATTCCTCCGGGGACATCTACCATCTTTGAAGATACTCCTAGTGTTTCTGATTCTTTTGGAGGCTCATTAATGATTAGTGGCTCGTAGTTGTCAGAGGGGTCAGGGAAGCGCTCAAAAAAATGCTGAAAATCATATATCATAAGCTCTTGATGCTGCATCTCATGTTGCATTCCGAGTATCATGTCATACTGCAGCTCATCAGTCATTGCGTTTGCATTTTCAGAAGATGTTGTTGTTGTTGTTGTTGACGAACACCTCTCTTTCAAAAATTTGGTTACCTTTTTGTCTATAAATGACCTGTAATCTAGGGTCTGCTTTACAGTAGGTCGCGGGAATTTCCCTCTCTCTTGCTTGGACAAAATTTTTCCAAACCTCTGGTAGTATGAATTGAGATATTCTAGATTAAAACTACTACTAATACTGCTTTCTGATTCCAGCATGGCTCCATGCTTTTCCAAGAGCTTTTGAAAGAACCACGTGACATGTGCGATATGCCAATTGGCGGGGCTTCCAAAAGAGTCAGATTGCATTACTGCATCCTCTATTCTTAACGGTTTGAAAAGCTGCATAGTCTTCTTTCTGACCTGTGTAAATTCAGATAACAACTGATCAACAGATTCTTGATAGAGGAGTTTTGACACAAAGGAAAAAAGATTTTGGTATTTATAAGCTATATCCCTTTTACTATTCTTCCAGTTTGCCTACACAGTTGATTGAGGAAGTGGTGTGCGGGGGGTGGGATTTGAACCCACGGACCCCTGAGGGACGGGATTACCCATTTATGTGATCTTAAGTCCCGCGTCTCCAACCATGTTAGCCTATTTGGCCAGGCTCTACAACCCCCGCAGGCTTGAGTTGCCTTAATAGGCGTGCATAATTAAATCTTGATCCAAGCATCTCCCAATAATTATTATATGGTTTATTGACTCGATTGTTCGTCAAGTTGCCTTGGTAGCTCAGCCTGGTAGAGCGTTACCTTGGTAAGGTAGAGGTCTTGCTATAACCATGATGATAACAAGACTTCTCTACTCCAATGAGGTAGAGGTCACGGGTTCGAATCCCGTCCAAGGCTTGTACTTGTAAGGTAACTCTCTACCAGGCTGAGCTATCCCTACTACTGCTTGAGCGTTGCAGA
>JALZEV010000124.1 GCA_030861865.1 Thermoproteota archaeon
GCCTGCCTACAGAATGTGAAATGCCGGTTGGAATTGCCATAGATGGCTCAAAAGTGTGGTATGTATCAACAAAGCCTGGCCTACTTGGCGAATATGATAGTGCCGCAGGTACATTCTCTGAGTACGAGATCCCATTGTGGCCCACGCGTTCACTACCCTTCACAGCAGTTCCATCATGGTCAATGTCGTGGACGGTAAAGCTGGATGGTGCCAACGGAAATGTTTGGTTCACTGATCAGAACAATACAGTATGGCGATTTAACCAGGCAACAGAGGCTTTCGACATGTTCAGAGTTCCAGCTAAATATCCTTCTATGATGGACTTTGACTCAAATGGTAACTTGTACTTTATAGGAATAAACTCTCAGGCTCTTTTCTTTGGTAACGTATCTAAGATGGAAAATGCAACATCGGAAGGATTCAGAGAAATCTCGCTACCTCTCGAGGGATTTGCCGGCATTAACTTGGATCTAGTAACCGCCGGCGGATTGGTCGTCGATAAAGAACGAAACGATGTCTGGGTTTCGCTACTTGCCTTCCAACAAAAGAAAGGGCAGCTGTTCCAGTATGATATTGAATCTGACAGAGTTATCCGGATAGTGGATCTTCCGCCTGATCTTGGCTCACCTGTTGGAATGGAACTTGACAAATATGGAAATGTCTGGGTGGCAGATCACGGCACAAGCACATTCTTCAAATACGATCCTGGTGTGGACAACATAACAAGATTTGTAACGTCAATAGCATCTCCCAAGATTTATGGCGGCAGCACCCCTGCAAACGCGTATACGCTTCCATATTGGATACATAAAGGCGGAAACGGCTCCTTGTGGTTCAACGAACATACAGGCAATAAGATCGCCCGCTTTGACCCTGAAGAGCTTGCACTAATTGAATATTGGGTGCCATCGCAAAACAGAGCTTGGACTCTTTGTTCTCCTGAAGCAACGGCATGCGGCATTGCAAATGTTATGCAGTTTGCAGTAAATGACGACAATCAACTATGGTTCACAGAGTGGACAGAAAACAAGATCGCCAAGCTAGACGGATCAAAGCAGGTGCCAATTTCAGTATCAACGCCGGTTGAAATTACAGTTGCAAGGGGCGAAAGCACCGAAATCAAAGTGACAGTTTCTGCCTCAACCGATTTCGCCGGTCAAATGATTGCCGCCGGAACATTTACCCCTAACGGGGCTCTTGGCAACTCTACAGGTATTTTCAGCGAAGAATCAATATCTGTCTCTTCTGGAGGTTCAAAAGAGGTTTCATATACGTTCACCGCAGCGGACAACCTAGACCGGAGGCAATATATGATAATGCTTGGAGCCGGGAATGATGACCTTTCCTATATGAAAGCAGTCCGAGTCAATATAGTTTAGAACTGCGATATAGAAATGCGGTATCTGCTAATAAGAAAAACTTGGATGGTGTGGAGCCATGTACTCATTGTTGTCTTTTTGATAAAATTTATAATTGAATTATCGAGCTATTGCAGTCGTGGACTGAAGCCTAATGGTTATTTAGAATGACTAGTCCAGGCATATCGTCGCCTGCTAGATAACGTAGTGTTGCTCCGCCGCCGGTTGATACATGGCTTACTTCGTTCTCAGCAACGCCAGCTCTCTTCATTGCTTCAAGTGTGTCGCCACCGCCTATGAGGGTCTTGCTTCCACGCCAGTATGCAAGAGCCATGCTCTTAGCGATGTTTATCGTACCGTTTGAAAAGGCCTTTACCTCAAACATGCCCATTGGGCCGTTCCAAAATAGAGCTCCTCCTCCGTTTAAACCAACTTCTGCTGAATAGCGTTCAACTGTTTCATTGCCTATGTCAAAGCCAGACATCCCATCTGGGATGTCGCCGCTAACCATCGTGACAGAGGTATCGTTTGGGGAACTTGCACAAAGGTGATCCGTTGGCAGCAATATCTTGTCACCATAACTGAAAAGCGCTTTTTCCACCCATTGTATGTGCTCGTGATCTATGATCGAGTTCCCAGTATTGAGACCCTTTGCCTTGAGAAATGTATATGCCGCCGCACCACCCACTATCACCTTGTCTGCCTTTGGCAACAAATGCTCAAGCGCTCCTATCTTGTCCTTTATCTTTACTCCTCCGAGCACAAGAGTAAATGGTCTAATCGGGTTTTCCCTTATCATTGAAAGGTACTTTACTTCCTTTATCAGATTAAAGCCAGCCAGCCGGATATCAAACATCCATGCGGCACCATAGGTTGAAGAATGCTTCCTATGAGATGTGCTGAAGGCGTCATTCACGTAAATATCTGCAAGAGAAGCAAGCTTTTTGCTAAAGTCTGGGTCATTCGATTCCTCTTCTTTGTGGAAACGCAGGTTCTCAAGCAGCAGAATGTCTCCTTTATTCATTTTGTCGATGTGCTCCTCAATTTGTATCCCCACACAGTCGCTTGCAAACCGTATTGCTGGCCTTGATCTGCCTATGATCTCAGTCAGTCGTTTGGCTACAGGCGCAATCGAATATTTCTGGTCATGACCTTCAGGCCTTCCAAGATGCGAAGCCAATATGACCTTGGCTCCTAGTTTTGACAGATACTCAATTGTCGGAAGAGACATTCGGATTCTATAATCTTCACCTATACAGCCGTTGTTAATGCTGACATTAAAATCAACTCGAACAAAGACCCTCTTGCCATGAAATTGCGAGTCTTCCAAATCTGAAAGTGTTCTCAAATACAAGTGAACGGTTGCTAGAATACTTAAGGTTTATTTATCTGTATAATAAAAAATAGGCCTTTTCGAGAGGACGGTCCGCCATGAATAGTTGTTAATGCTGCTATTCATACATTTTTTGAAACGTTAAATACGATGGTCTGTAAGTAAAAGACAGTATTGTCGTGAGCAGCAACAAGCCCTCAGCCGGTAAGCCGGCCGACCTTGTAAACGAAGGCCTCATTGCAGGACAGAAGATTGCCAAGATTTCTGTTATAACCTTGCTGAGCATAGGAGCTGCCGAAATCATGATGGGTCAAATAAGCGGCAGCGTTGTAGCAACAGCAGATGGCATAGATTCACTTTCAGATGCAATGATTTCATTCATAGTTCTTATTGGGTTACGCATAGCGCACAGGCCGGCAGATAGGAAATTCCCTTTCGGTTACCACAAAGTGGAAAGTTTTGCTGCACTCATTGCAGCCATAGGAATGATTGGAATAGGATTATTCATCTTTTATCATTCATTTGAAGCACTACTCGACCCAAAGGAGATTAAGCAACCAATATTGACGATGATCGTACTAGCTGCAGCAGGTGGTATTTCCCTTCATAGAGCATTCCAGATGAACTCAGTAGCGAACAAATACAACCTCTTGTCATTGAAGACAGATGCCAAAAATTCTATAAAGGATGGCTCAGCATCCGTTATTGGATTTTTCAGTGTACTAATTGCATCGCAGTTTGGCTTTTTACAGATGGATGCGATAGGGGGCATGATAATCGCAGGTTATATATTTTCAGTGTCATATATTTCCCTCAAGCAGTCCTCTCTGATTTTGGTGGATTCGTGGCAGAATCCAAAATTGACTGATATGGTGAAGCGGATAGTCGAGGAAAAGTTCAAGGAAGAAAATATCAGAGTCAAGTCAGTGTTGCTACGTCCAGCTGGAGCACTTGCGCAAGCTGAAGTACATCTTGAGATCGATGGTAACAAGAGGCTTGCAGATGTAGAACTATTGCTTGTTATGATAGAAATGTCCATACGATCACAGATCCCTGCAATAGCAAGAATATCCTCAATACCGCATTCACATCCGCAGCAAAAACAAGAAAGTACGACAAGAAAGTTTGGAGGAATTTTTGGTGACAGAAAAAACCAGCCAGGATCTGTTGCACGCAGGTGATTTTCTTGGAGGTTGGTTACATTGGTTCGTCAATTTCTTAGAAGATAGCTAAGATGAAAAGTTTTTCTATCAGCGTCTTGTGATCATAAAAATCAATAGACTCTATGTATCCCTTAGTGTAAACTGCCTAGCTATCTTCTCCTTTCTCTATTTCAAGCATCGTGGTAGGAAGCTGTTATTTTCGATACATCTGAGATATCATATTAGACGTTGCAATTTTTCTTCATCGGGCATTATCTTTTTTTATCTATCGAATAAGCAGTTGGTGCCTAGTGATTCGACTCTACGTGGCTGCCCAATTCATCATCAGTTTTGAAGGCTGCATTGCAAAGATTACAGAGGAAGACGCGCTCCTCCTCTCGTGATGATTCTTGAGATACAAGAAATGGTTTTTCCTCTTGGGCTCTAGGAGGGATTTTCGGCATATTGATTTGAAATCTGCGCACGACATTTGACGGGTCAACTGTAGGGGCTCTGCTATAGTGATAGTTATAAGGGTCTGGCGCTGAATCTCTCTCATAATTGGTCTTCACGGCGTCTTCTGTGATCTTTAGCCAAACCACCTTGCCATCCCAACCTTCAACCCTGTGAAGAGGAATATAGTACCGGTGGACATTGACAAGGCCTTTTTTTACGACTATAAAATTGCGGCTTACTGCTTCAACGTCTCCTATGTCTTGATCGTCGCTTGTATGTACTGACTCGTTGATAAGGTCGGTCCAACTCGAAGGCTCATCAGGCACATTTAAGATACGCTCAAGGACTATTTAGGAATTATAATTGTGAGCAAGACTGCATTTGCCAAATTTTCTAGACATTCAAATTTGTTTGATTTGTTTTAATTTCGATGTTTTAAAGAAAACTTGAATACTTGGTACTTGTTTTCATCCTGTGCTGCTACAAAAATGCAATGTTTTTGTATCGACGCTAACGCCAATTATGTTTAGAATTTTTGCTTCTATGCGTGATGATCTCTGAGTGCACAAGGAGCTGTAAGTCCCTTATTTTTGGGTTTATAACATACACAAGCATTCCATCAATGTGATATGGTAATGCAGCTACGAGCTTAGACACCTTCGATATAATGTTGATTCCGAATGTTAATAACTAAATATCAGAACGTGTTTTGCTATGGATGCTAATAGCGGCACTTCCTTCATTCCAAAGAAGGTTCTTGGTAAGTTCATGCAGGTGTATAGTCAGCCGCTGAGACGACCGGGTGGTGGTAAAACACTGGTATTCTTTATGGGCGCAGTGTTCTGTGCTTTCTTCGCTAGCGAGCGGTGGGTTATTGTGAGTGCGCTTACCAATTTTGGCAGTTCTGAAGGACTTATAGAGACTACAAGTGCTGATCATGCATCAACAGTAGGCAGGACCATAAAAATAGAAGTAGACAACATTGCTGCGCTTGTCTGCAAGAGCATAGGTGATAAGGCAGATGCATGCAACGTAGATGCCCTAAAGTCATTGGCTGACAAGATTTGATTTGATTTGATTTAATCTAATCTTCAGCTGTTGTCATTGCCTGCTCTTTTAGTGGTGTTATCCTAGTAATCGTTGGCCGGCCGATCTTGCTTGCTGCCATCTTAAAGCCGTCCTGGCCAAGTTCAAGATTGGGAGCAGTGACGTATGCTTCAAAGATCACTTGACCTGGCCTGATTCTCGCTGCAAGACCAGTTGACTTACCAAAAGCCCTCCTCATTCCCTCTTGAAGTCGGTCTGCACCTGCAGTTGCAATCATTTTGTTCTCTCTTAGGAGCACATGGGGGTAAACGCGCAACATCGAAAAGAAACTCGTCTCTCCTGCTTGTGCCATCCTTTTGTTTGCTGCAAGCCTGGCGGCTTCTAAGGCATTGTGCCTTATCTGGAGCTTCTCGGTAGCTATAAGTTCGATCTTGTAATCATAATTATTTCCTGCGAGCCCAGATGAAAACCTAGCGATTTTCATTTGTGGCTTGCCAGCTATGTATTCCCGCCTAACATATGGCATTCCACGAGTTTCTCGATAATTAACACCTTTCATGTCTCAATGCACCAAATCTCAAGTAATGATCACTTTTGGTGGTTTGCTCTGATTTAATCGTTATGTAATTCTCCCAAAACTGTGATTATCCAACTAGTTTAGTTAATTAATCACCTTTACATGATAGCTATGATGTCACCATCCTCGCCTGCGACCAGCCCACAACCGTTCTCTGAGAAGATCAGTGAGCCCTTAGCCGCAGCAGCAGAAGTACAACCCTCTATTATAGAAGGTTGCTTGGCAGGCAGTCGCAAGATAGTGATTGATGAAACTCGCTTCCAAGATGAACTGCATTCCAAAGGCTTTGGAGAGAAAGAAAATGCTGAATTCATCCTAAAGCCTTACGAGGCTTTATATCTATTTCACACAAAACGCCTAAAGCTCAAGAACAAGCCGGCCATAGGCTTCAACTCGCTCTTTGAACTACTACTAAAAAACAACAGGAACATTATGAGCGAGTTTCTCCTTTATCGCGACCTCCGAAGCAGAGGTTATGTGGCGAAGGAGGGCTTTGGCTTTGGCAACGACTTTCGGGTATATGAACGAGGTGATTACGAGAAAAAGCCTGCGAAGTACGTCGTCTTTGGTATAAATGAGGGTACGAATACTACAGCAAAGGAGTTTGCTTCGGCTGTCAACCAAATACAAAAGATGGGCAAGGAAGCAGTTGTTGCAGTAATAGAGAGGAGAGGGGAAGTAATATACTACAAGGCATCAACAATACACTTTACAGACAATAACATTACAATTACAAGGATCCGCTAGCAAAAAATAGGCAAAAACTCGATTGAACATATATACGTAATATACATATAAGATGTTACAACGTCAACTTGAAGTTCAAAGAAATTTTCTGCTCTGACTGCAAGATGGTGCTTGCGAGATACTCTACAAAATACTTTACAGACCTTAATATTAATGTGCTTGTACGGTCGCATTTTTCTACGCACATCAAGAAGGGTCATTCCATGGAAATGAGGCTTATAGAAACGGAAGACTGTGATAGCAAAGACTACTTATAACAATAAACTATAAGCGATTTATATTCTGGAGAGCAATAGCCAGCGTATGCGACGACTCAGTCTCTGCGACACAATTATCAAGCTTGACCGCAACATTCGCTTCGTAGGTATTGTCAATAATAAAGGCGAAGTCATTGAAGGTGGATTCAAGCAAGGGATCGAGCCACTGCTAAGTGGGACTGATGAACAGCATATGTATATCCACTCGCTATCGAACCTTAAGACACTGCAATCCTACAGTGATAGGCTTGGAGTGGTGCGCTACAGCCTCACTGAGCATGAAAGAGTTATACTCATGACTTTTCCCCGGAGACGGTATACTCTGTCTTTCTGCGATGCCCAAGGCTAATACGAATAAGATCCGCGACAAAGTAATGAAAGTACTCAAGAGTAGAATCGGTAGCCGTGGCCACAGCAGTAGCACTGGCAATAACAAGCTAACAAGAAAAAATAATATTAAAGGGGAAAAAGCCAAAAAATCAAAGCCAAAGGTATAGGTATATGTTAGCAAGAAAATTACGCTGGCAGTCTAAGACCAGCAATTATTTTTCTAATACAGCTGGTTCGATAATAATCCAAGTTTGAGAATTCCCAAGTTCAATTCAACTGCATTATTTCTACCACCCAAGGGGCTCTCTTCTAGGACCGGCTTTGCACACTCTACAAATCACAGGTAGAATTTTTTATCTGGATGCTGTTTCGTATGCTAGGCTACAGCAAGATGATGACGACGTAACAGTCCCCCTATTATCTGCCAGCAAAGGCAGACAAGATGAAGAGAATTTACCGGACTGCCGAATCTCTGTAGCCTAAGCATAGGAGGAGATGATCCCTCCTATGCTCATCAGAACTTGAACCACTCCATCTTTACATGCATTAGGAGACAGAGTGTCCAGGATAATTTTTATGATATTACTACAGTAGCAATAAATTGCTCTCTATTGCCTTTTTGCCTTTTGATTTAGACTACAGAAATTGAATTATTGCTTATTGCTACTCTGATATACAATAAAGAGATGTCGAGACATGAAGTTATACAACGAGAAACCTATTGCACTTCCTGTAAAGAAAATGTCGCTATTGCACATGCGGCCTATGTTAGACTCGCCAACGGAAGGGCTATCATTAAAGGAAAATGTTCGAGGTGCGGTTTGGAGTTGATCAAGGCAAGCATAATGCCGAAATCGTCTGCCTTGACATCGCTCAGAAAAAAGAGGAGGAAAAGAGGCAAGAGATCTTTGCCCATATCTTAATTCAATTATTTGTTTTCTATTTTTGTTCTGTAGTTTTTTTGTTCTTATGATGCTGCAGACTCTCTTACATCCCTTATTTCGAGCCTTGCCAAAATATCCTCGATGGTTTGCTCGTCTTCAAGTTCGTCCGTAAGTAATTTCAATGCAAGCTGATACGTTCCATGATCCCTATCTTTTGTTGCGTTTGCAAGGTCATTGTAAAGCCCAATTCCAAACCTTTCCAACTCTAGAGCCCTCTCAAGCGCGCTCCTAAGCGAAAGATACTTCTTAGATTCGGTCTTTCCTAAGCCACTTTCCTTCTCCCATGAGCCGGGATCGTCTGTTGGGTTTGCTCCAAGTTCCATCAACCTGTCATTGATCTCAGATGCATGTCCTTGCTCCTCTTTTGCACGCTCTCCAAAAAAGTCTTCGAATAAGACTCCTAGCCCCTCTATGTTGTTAGCTATGTACTGAAAGTAGTGAGATGTTTGCATTTCAAATGCATAGGCTCTATGCAGCATTCCTATATTTTTATCAACATTAGGTCCGGCTATTTCTAAAGATTTCTTTCCCATTGTATTATATCTCGGATCTAAAAGTATTTTTATGTTAGTACAAGAGAGGCTTACAGATGATCAAACCCACGCCTCTAGCCAAAGCATCAAAAAAAGGTGCTCCGGACGGGATGTATCCCCACTGGAAAATATGATCTCACAGTAGTTTGAACCCGTGATCTTCGCCTTGAGAGGGCGAGATGCTTAACCGGACTACACCACCGGAGCCCTGACAGTCTCAATAACCTGCAGAATATAAATTAAACTTTGGTACCAGTTTGGCATTACTAGCAAGGCAATAAATCTTGAAAAAGGAAATAATGTCGGAGTATCACAAATACGTACCCTAGTATCATGCACGTAAGAAAAAGCTTTTTCTATCCACATGTTGGTTTGACTTGACCTAAGCGGCCAAATTACTACTGTAGCTGGCAAAATTTTTATCGCCATGCAGCTAATGATAATGGCCTCTAGCAATGGGCATTCCTGAGAAAATCAAGGAGATACAGGACCAGATACATAGAACTCAGATCAATAAGGCTACGGAATTTCATATAGGTCTGCTCAAGGCCAAGATAGCACGCCTCAAACGAGAGATGCAGGAAAATGTACATGGCAAGACGATGCATAGTGGCGGTGAAAATATTGGCTTTGATGTCAGAAAGGCAGGCGACGCAACTGTGGTGCTTATTGGCCTGCCAAGTGTAGGCAAATCGACGCTTCTCAATAGTCTTACAAATGCTAAATCGCGTGTGGCGTCCTATCAATTCACAACACTTACAGCTGTCCCGGGCATGCTACACTACAGGGGAGCAAAGATACAGCTGCTTGACTTGCCAGGTATCATTGAGGGAGCTTCTGGCGGAAAGGGCTTTGGTAAGCGTGTACTATCTGTTGCCCGCGGCGCAGATCTTGTCTTGATAGTGCTCGATGTTTTTCAACCGCAGCACCTAAGTGTGCTGAAAAGAGAGTTAGCAGAAGGAGGCATTAGATTGGACGAGCAGCCACCGAACATATTGATCGAAAAGACATCAACTGGCGGCATATCAGTCAATGCACAAGTGCCCATTAAGGTTTCTGAAAGGCTGATAAAGGAAATAATGAGGCTTTACGGATTGCACAATGGTCGACTGATAATAAGGGAACCAAACTTTACCGATGATCAGCTAATAGACGTGCTAAGTGGCAACCGCATATACCTTCCTTCACTTATTGTGCTCAACAAGATAGATCTCGTCAACGCAAGCTTTGTACATGAGATCAAATCAAAGATACTAGGTGATGATGATAATAATAATAATAATAACTACTTTATCGCTGTCTCTGCAGATTCCGGTATTAACATCGATGTCCTAAAAGAGGCCATATATCAAAGACTTGGATTCATCAGAGTTTATATGCGACCCAAAGGAGGTGAAACTGATTTCAAAGAGCCTCTTATAATGAAGAAAGGTGCAACTGTGAAGGATGTGTGCAATAAGATTCATCGAAACATGGCCAAGAACTTCCGGTATGGACTTGTATGGGGCACGAGCGCTAAATTTGCTGGACAAAAGGTAGGTCTTGACCACAAGCTAGCAGATGAAGACGTACTCACGATAGTGAAACTTTCTGGGACATCTATCTAAAGGTACAAGAAATACTAGATTGTCCGGGTATACAGGAGTCAACTTGTATTACCATTATTTTAAGCTCTTCAATCTTTAACCCGAAAACAAACTCCGCCCGACAAGGCATAAAAAAATTACAGTTCAACCAGTTTTCTCGCTCTGTTACTGGTAAAACGGATCTGGTAGAACAGAACACTGTATCTAGTAACTTGAAATAGTAATACCTACAGCTCAAACAAGAATTTTTAGAGATGTCTCTGACATTATTGCCCAATGATATACCCCCGCATCTGCGGGTGATAGGAGCAGTAATATTCGTATATGCCAGGTTTTGATGCTACGATAGCTGTCAGAAAGTCCTGGCCGCCACGCAGCGGGGCAGTATTTATCGGTGTTATTCCGCCATTTGGTGGAGCATCAACTTTCAGGTCATGGGTTACGGCATCATTATTTTGCACAACCAGCTTCGTTGGAACATTTACGGCGACATACACGTCCGGATTGGTAACATTAAATGTGCTTCTCTGTGCTATGAGGAGAATATCCTCGACAGGTAGATCAATGTCTGGCTCAGGATTCACGAGATTGCCTATACCCCACAATGCCCCTACTATCACAAAGGAAATCGCTACAATGGCAATTATATTGTTGTGCATCGTTATATGCAGTTAACCTTTCAACAAAATAACCTAAATTTCTTTGGGCTGGTTAACTTTTATATCATGGAGAGATACGAGCTGATATACAACATGTCACAATATTCCACCCTTGCAGCGAAGAGGTACCGTGAGCACATCTGGCGCAAACAAAAGGAATCTTGGATCCAAGGGTTATTGACTGTTGTATTGCACATTTGGCATGGTCTAATTAGAATGCTACAACAGACAAGGATAAAGAAAGCTCGAAGAGTAGAAAAGATAAATGTTGAATGAGAAGAATCATGATGATAAGAAAAAAAGTGTCACTGCGTACGTCTGTCAGAGCGCAGTAACTTAACTTGTTGGTTCGTTTGGTGAAGCAGTCGAGCCATCTATGATTTCTGCCGTGGCGAACCTTGGTCCGATCTGGCTAATCCGGATCTTCGCGTTCTGACCTACCTTTCCTCCCTTTACAAAGATAACAAATCCTTGTATTCTGGCAATCCCGTCGCCTTTGCGGCTTATTTCAGTAATTTGCACGTCGTATTCTTTACCTGTTTCCACAGGCTTTGGGCCGAAGCTATCGTTTCTTCCTCCGTAGCTCATCTTTGGGATTGCTCAAGTCTAAACCCAATATAAACTAAGAAGAGGATAACTTCTAAGAGCCTATCCTTAGGGCGTCGTCACATATTGAACGAAGGCATTCTATTGCTGAAAGTACAGCAAGAAAACTTGTCTTGGGGTTTCCAGGAGTTGTTACATTATTGACAGTTATTTTGATATCACCAAATCTACCGGTTGCCACAATTTCATGCTGGTTAGTAGTGGCGTGGGGATCTACTAGCACTCGAACCTTGGTTTTGTCAGCACCTATGCCGGCAAGACTCAGCACCGCGGCAACATTGATATTTGCAGGGAACAACTTGACAGCCTCTGCGGCTGAGCCTTCATAGATTTCTGTGACCTTCGTTAGAATGTCGAGGTCAATCTCTCTTGTTGCAAAGAACGGAGCGCCAGCTAGCGCCTTTGGACTCTTCGTGGTTGTAAGTGTGATGGAATCTAAAAGGTGCTTGACGCTACGTATTGCATCTATGCCCGCTATTGCTCCAGTTGGCACATATATCCTGCTGCGTCCTTTCCTTATAGCAGCTTGGTCAAGCAGTTCCGCGAAAAAGGTTGTATCTGCGAGGGCGCCCACACTCATTACCATTAGGTCCTTGCCAGCCTCAATTATCGGCTTGCCAAATTTTCTGACAGCCTCCTGCGAGGCGGCCTCTATTACGATGTCTACTGGTGAATTAATTAAGCTTTTAAAATCAGTGTGAACCTCAGGGCTAATCTTCAGCTTTGACTTTAGACTCTTTGCATTGCTATAAACAACATCAAACAATCCGATAAGCGAGGCATTAGCTATGCTGCGCGATTCTATCGCCAGAGCTAGATGTGTTCCTATGGTACCGCAACCTATCAGCCCAACATTTTTCTTTGGCATCTAGGGTGACCGGATATATGATGTCGAACAGGGGATTTTTACCTTCTGCCCCCGCGTCGCTCTGGTTTCTTTTGTCCTGGAAGCCTCTTCTTTTCAAACCGCTTGATAAAATTGTCTTTGTTACGAAGTTTAGCAATAGGTCTTAACCTTGGCTTACCTTGAATCTTTGGTGTCTGACCTCTTACCTTACCTGCTTTTGTAAGTGATCCGTGTGTTGGCATTTATCAGATCGTCTAACTATCTAATAATATTTATATTTGTATGCATTACAAACCAATACTAAGCCGCCGTACGAGTAAATATCTTAGCTTTGAGGGAGATGGTGGCAAGTATTGCCTTTAATCTCAATCTCGAAGGCAGTGTTGTCCTCCATTGTACTACTTTAAATGTAGACGCTCTCTAATATTTCATGTTATCAACTGACATGACAATGTTGGACTTAGACTACAAGCATTGTGTCCTTGAATTAAAGAAACAAAAAAATGCCTTGGTTCTGGCACACAATTACCAGCTTCCGGAAGTGCAAGACATAGCTGACTTTATAGGTGACTCGCTTGCATTATCAAAAAAGGCAGCCACTACAGAATCAGACATGATTTTATTTTGTGGGGTCCACTTTATGGCTGAGACAGCCTCGATTCTGTGTCCAGATAAAAAAGTTCTCATACCGGATCTTGAGGCTGGATGTTCACTTGCCTCAACAATTAACGCTCAGGAGTTGCAAGCTTGGAAGGCAGAGCACCCGAACGCATTAGTCGTAAGCTATGTCAACACATCTGCAGAAATAAAGGCGTTATCTGACTATTGCTGCACGTCCTCAAACGCAGTAAGGGTAGTAAATAGCATCCCTAAAGACAAAGAAGTACTATTTCTGCCTGATCTGTTTCTAGGTTCTTACGTGGCAGAAACAACTAAGAGAAAGAACATGTACATTTGGCCTGGTGAATGCCATGTTCATGCTGGTATTAAGGCAGACGATCTTAACAAGATGTTTGCAAGCTTCAAAAATGCTGACTTTCTAGTTCATCCAGAATGTAGTTGTACTTCTTCGGTCTTATATCACATATCAAAAGACGACTTGGCAAAGAACGCCCACATACTTTCGACTGAAGGTATGATGAAACACGCAAGAGCATCTGGTGCAAAGCAATTCCTAATAGCTACTGAAACCGGGATTTTGTATCGCATGCAGAAGGAGAACCCTGAGAAGCAGTTCATACCTATCAAGTCCGATGCTTCGTGCAAGTATATGAAAATGATCACTTTAGAAAAGGTTTACAATTCGTTGAGGGATGATATCTATGAAGTAAAGGTGCCAGACCCTACTGCGGAGAAGGCTCGACTTGCAATTGAACGAATGCTAGCTATTTCATAATTTCAAGACTGAAATCAATTGCCCTGCACGAGTGTGTAATGTAGCCGAGCGAAATAAAGTCCGGTCTGGTTCTCGAATAATGTCTGATATTCTTTTGATTGATGCCCCCTGAAAGCTCGATTTTTACCTTTTTTCGGACTGCCATTCTTCTTATTTGCCTTATAGTCTCTTGAGCTTGCTTTGGAGTAAAATTGTCCAGCATGACAGTATCTGCTTCGGCTGCAACCGCTGCTAATGCTTCCTCCTTCGTCCCTGCTTCGCATTCAATCTTTATCGACGAGCCGACATTTTTCTTGGCAAGCCTAATACATTTTCCTAGATCAGAGACAAGAGCAAGATGATTATCCTTTATTAACACCATGTCATCTAGGCGCATTCTATGGGTCGCTCCACCACCTAAAACCACTGCCTTTTTATCAAAATAACGTAGCCCTGGTGCTGTCTTTCGGGTCGCCAATATTGTAACGCCTTTTGCAAGCTGCACCATGCGCCTAGTCTCAGTTGCTATACCGCTCATTCTCATTAAGAGATTAAGCACGGTCCTTTCTGCCTTGAGGATAGCTCTAGCATCGCCGGAGACACTCATAACCACCATTTCCTTTACTACTTTTGAGCCATCCTTAACAAGAATCTCGCTCTTGCAGCCACAAATATCAAAAAGCATGGAGGCTTCTTCAAGCCCACATAAGATTGCAAATCGCGACTTGCATATGATTTCTGCCGTGGCTTCAAGGTTTGCAGGAATTATGTTATCGCTTGTAATATCGCCTGCACCAACGTCTTCTCGCAAAAAATTGGCAAGTATTTCTCTAACATTGAGAAATGTTTGCAGATCGTCCATCTAAGTGACCTTAAGCGCATATTTGTTAGGAGTCGTGATGTCAAGTGTCTTAGCAACCTGCGAATTTACAGCATCAAAAACCAGTATAATACCTGACCAGTCTGCGCTTAGGTCCGTTGATTTGCAGTTGGGACATACTTTCCCTATGGTTATCACCTTGCACTTTCTACATGCTTTATCCTTGACCATTACTTCTTGTCCCCACCTTTTTTCTCCTTTGCAGCAGATGATTGTTGTTCTCCGCCAACCTTTGCCTTCTTAATCTCATCGGCAACCCACTCTACGGCACCGAGAAAAGGCTGTCTGCAGGTTATGCCTATCTTGCCCATCCCTGCTCCTTTGCCAAGGCTTACTGCCGTTATTCTTGCCCTAATCTTAGATCCGATCTTGAGGGACCTAGCAGTCTGATTAGCTACAATGACTCCCTGCTTGACATCGCTTTTAAGATAGTCGTCAGTAATCTGAGAGAGGTGAAGAAGAGCGTCAGTAGGTCCAATCCTTACAAACGCCCCAAAGTCTGTAATTTCAACTACCTCGCCTTCAATTATTTCTTGAAGTTTCGGATAGAATGCAAGGGCCTTAAAAGTGACTTTGTGATACGTCGCACCATCACCAGCTACCAGCTTGCCGACAGAACTTGGATCGGCATCTGTTATCATAATAACATATCCGACTTCGGGACTGATCATGCTTTCATATTTTTCTTTGAGGATCTGGACAGCAGCATTATTTAGAGAGTGGGTGAGCCTATTTGGTGGAATTCTAACAACATCGCTCATATGCACTATGGCAAACATAATCCAGGCAATCTAGATGGATAGGTCATTATGAACTTTTTGTCCTACAGAAGGCCTGCTACCTTCTAGCAGGAATTTCACATTTGACTGACGAGTCAGTAATTTCAAAGATGGCATCGATGCCTAGTGTGTGTTTTAGTCCCTCGTGCAGATAACCCTCGAGAAAGCGCGAGCCATTCTTACCGAGCCTGTGTCGCACCACTATGGCCATTTGTCCTCCGGGCATCCTCCTTTCATCATAAGTGCCAAGATGGCCGTATCTGCAGACCATTTTCTCGATGTACTCCATCACTGCCTTTTCGGTGGTTTCCTTTTTCCAAAACATGATTGTGTCTGCTAGTACTGTTTTCCCAAGCTTTATTCCCACATTATAAAGTTCTTCTTCACCTAGCTGGTCAATGAGAGACGTAAGAACTTCACGGTTTATCACAACCATGTCTAACTTTGATAGGTAGCGGTTAAATTCGACATATCTGCGCAATATAATGCCTACAAGCGCGTTTACCGATATACCCATCCGCTTTGCCTCTTCGTCGAGCACATTCAGAACATCAGATTCAAACCTAAATGATCGCGTAATAGAAGAGGAGCGGGCATCGTCTGCAAATACAGTCATTATGTCAATTAGGAAGAAGATTAGGCGTTTAAACAGAACGCGTTTGTGTTATAGTATTGTTTTATGTAGCGATATGCAGTACACTGTACTGCAAACTCAGGGATTGTACACATGGCATTTAAATTAATTCCAGCCTTATCGTTTGCACCATGAGTTACAAACTTGCATCAGAACCTGCAGAGGCTTGCTCTTTATGCAATAGTACTTCGATTGTTTTCGATTCTGAAACGAGCGAAGCCATCTGTTCGTCGTGTGGAGTGGTAGTTAAGGACAATATTGAATCTATGGGGCCAGAATGGAGGTCTTACTCAGGCGAAGATATGGAAAGCAAGAGTAGGACAGGTATGCCCTCTTCACTTGCTTTTCATGACATGGGATTATCTACTTTCATCTCCTACTCAAACGTAGATGCAAATGGAGTCGCTATAAGTGCTGAGCAGAGAAGCAAAGTTCAGAGGATGCGCAGATGGAACAAGATTTCAAGTAATAATCGGAGTTACCACCGTAACTTGAAAAATGCATTTGCCATACTTAGCACCATAAAGGACAAGCTCTCCCTCAGCGATACTTTGATCGAGAAAGCAGCCTATAACTATAGGAAAGCCCTTGACAAGAGGATAATCAAGGGACGATCAATTAGGGCTCTAATAGTTGCAGCAGTGTACGCTGCATGCAGAGACCTTTCTGTACCAAGGACGCTCGAAGAGATCTCTTCAGCCGCTAATACTGATCCGATATTTGCTGGCAAATGCTACAGGCTCCTTGTGCAGAACCTTGAGCTTCAATTGCCAGTAATAGACTCAAATAAATACCTAGCGAAGATCGCCAATAAAGCAAAGGTAAGTGAGAAGACCTATAGGGCTGCACTCGACATGCTATCAGCTATCAAGAATGATCCTATTTCACACGGTAAAGATCCTAATGCGCTTGCTGTAGCCGTGCTGTATGCTGCATGCCTAAGAGAAGGAGAGAATGTAAGTCAAGCTCAAATAGCCGTGTCCGGCGATATTAGTATCGTGACCCTTAGAAAAAGATTCCAAGATGTGAGAAAAATCTTCTCTTCCTAATTGTTTAGGAACGATCTAATTTTTTCTTAGGTCCTAGCTATAATACTTGAGCATCATGCGCTACAGGTTAATAGATCCAACATAGACTTGTTCAAATATGTGATTGGACACTTATTCAACATTTCTTTGCTCTTTAAGCGGCCAAGATACCCAGGTAGAGGTAATGCATTTTCGAGTCAGAAAACATGAAGTGGTGGTTACTTCTTAGTGTCTGGTAAGAAAACTGTGTAATATAATTTCGAAGAGTGTTTCTAAAATTAGTTGATTTTTATTCCAATACGATGATTTAAATACAGTAAAGGCAAAATTTTTCTAATGGTAACTGTAGATCAGGTTCTCGGCTCACTCAAGAAAGTTGTAGATCCTGAGCTTCACAAAGACATTGTATCGATGGGTATGATCAAAGACCTATCGATAAATGACGGGAAGGTCGCATTTACGCTAGAGTTAACAACACCTGCATGCCCGTTCAATAGCGAAATCGAAGGTGACGTGCGAGCTGCAATAGCATCGCTAGGAGTCAAAGATCTAAACATGAGGGTCACTGCTAAGGTTATGGAGGGCAGATCGCTTTCAATGGATGAGCTATTACCCGGTGTCAAAAATATTATCGCGGTTGCAAGCGGCAAAGGCGGCGTGGGAAAGACCACTGTTTCCGTTAACCTTGCACTTGCGCTAGCCAACACTGGTGCAAAGGTTGGATTGCTTGATGCTGATGTCTATGGTCCAAGTGTGCCTTTAATGCTTGGGCTAAGAGCATCGCCAGAAGTAGTCAATAATAAGATCCAACCGCCGGAGGTTAAAGGTGTCAAAGTTATTTCAATGGGTTTTTTCTATGAGCAATCACAACAGGCCGGCATTTATAGGGGCCCAATTGTTTCAGGTATTGTCAAACAATTCCTGACAGATGTGAGCTGGGGGGAGTTAGATTATTTGATAATAGACCTTCCGCCCGGCACAGGCGACGCGCCACTGACAATAGCGCAGACAATACCTATAACGGGTATTCTCATAGTAACCACGCCTCAGGACGTAGCAATGAATGTTGCAGTCAAGGCGATCGGGATGTTCAACAAGCTCAATGTGCCAATTGTCGGTGTCGTTGAAAACATGAGCTACCTTCAATGCCCACACTGCAATGAGCAGATCTCTCTGTTTGGAAAAGGCGGCGGCAAGAAGATAAGCGAAGACTTTGGATTACCATTCATAGGCGAGGTGCCGCTGCATCCAAGTATAAGGGAAAGCAGTGACGTAGGAAAGCCGACTGTAATCTCAGAGCCAGAGTCAGTGCAGTCACATGCCTTCACAAAGGCTGCCAAGCTCATTGCAGGAAGGATTAGCATCCTGGCTGCAGAAATGAAAGCACAGGAGCAGTCTGAAAGTCAAGCAACTGAGCAGGCAAAAAAAGAGTAATGCCGACTGATACAACCGACAAATATATTCTAAAAAGACCCTTTGGGGTGCTTATACCTGAAAAAGACATAACCAAGCAAAAAATCTTATCAATGCTAGAAGGCGCCAAGAAGATAATCACGGTTGGCGATGCAACCACCGAACGCCTGATATCTTTTGGTATAACGCCTGACATTGCAGTCATCGATGGTCTAGAACGGAGGTTGCGGCGGAATCACTCTATCGATTATCGTGCCAAAGAAATATTATGTGTTAACCCTGCAGGCACGGTTTCAAAGGGCGCGGTCGATGTTTTGCAAGTCGCGTTACAAACACCTCCACCCATTACCGTGAAAGTAAAAGGCGAAGAGGACATGCTTGCGCTGCCGCTATTTACGTTAGCTCCTAAGGGTTCAATCGTTCTCTATGGGCAGCCGTTGGAAGGAATTGTACTTGTTTATATAACGGAAGAAAAACAAAATCAAGCCAAAGAACTAATGAATAAAATTTCTAGTAATAGCAAATGAATATCAAATTACAGAGAACATGCTCTATTGTTTGTACATTTGGTAATAGATTGAAGAAGATGTAGCCAATGTCACAAGACTGACTAACAGGCTCAATAGAACAATTCAAATCACATTAACTGTAGGAGAAAAAGGCAACAACAATAGCGCCAGTAAAACAAGATCTGTGTCTTATGTGTTCGTCTGTTGTACTATAAGGGTAGTGACTTCTGAAACAAAAATGCAAGGTGCAGCAATGGGAGACGCGTTTCCTAACCCATCACAATCAACAACAGAAAATCTATCGTGAATTGATATAAAAAATGACACTAAGTCATCGAACATAATATCTGTGACCCCTCGTCAGAGGAATATAGGTAGATGGACAGTAGTGACAACGACGTTTCTTTCTTCTGAACATATACAATATCCTCTAGAGAAGTAAGCATGCATATGTGTGGACGCTGGACTTGGCAAATGCGATGCTAACAGTTTTTATTTTCTAAAAATATACTAATCGCCTGCAACTCTCCGTCGCTCGGGTTTGACCAATAATATCTACTTACGAAGACCAAGGGAAGGAGATAATAGGATCCTCAGGATATCGCGTTGGACTCCCAGTTGAATTTAAAGCCTTGTCGCCATAACCATCGCCTTTTCCACTAAGCACCGCTATTTCTCCTTCTTTTGCTTCTTTGATAAACTCAAAGCTTTTGAATATGCTCAGAATTGGTTCTGGAGGAAAGCTAGAGGGCAACGTTGCAGCATTAGCCTCATAAGAAAGGCTATATCCTGATATTATTCCTAAATTTGATGTAGCGTTGGTAGCAGCTAACACGAAGTAGCCTCTTGTATCAGTTGAATTGGGACTGTTATATCTCATTTCTACAAGGTTTGCTGGCACTGTTGCTACTATAGTCCTATTTGTATCGCTATTGATAACATTAATCGTCATATTGGTATTGTGCAGTATGCTAATTTCATTGTAACCAAGCCTCTGAAGTTTCATTATCTGATATTCCATAAGATTCTCATTTCTGATGTTGGTGTTGGCAATAGAGGCAAATTCAGGTTGGTCGGCTAGATTGGGATATTGTTGGATGTATATACTCTCATTAGACTGTTCGCAGCTGTAAGTTCCCTCAATAGCAGCAATTGCCTGATCTCGGGGGCAGATTTGCGCTAAGAGTCTTGACCCTTGCATCATCTCCTCCAATAATGTAATAGTGTCGGTATTGTAAACGTCTTGAATTACCCAACCCTCAGGCACTGTTATATTAAACTTATCGCTAACGTTTTGAAATATTCTATCGCCCTCCTGCACACTCAGGAGTTGGTTGGATAAGAGCTGAGTGTTTCCCAGGGGTATGTTCCCAAAAATAAAGAAGATAGCGATTATTAAAACCAAAGGAGGCGTCACAGGTACTGGCCCCAAGGTCGATAAGATCGTCATGATCGCCAAGCGCTGCTAAAAAGCAAGAAAAGCATGGGAGTCCATATCGGTTGATTATTGCATTAATCGACTTTACACCAAGGAAGATAAATTGCATCCTTGTTTTCACGAATATGGAAACCAGTGTCCAACTGCGTGTATCCATCTCTTTCCACATATGCCACCATAAATCGGACGACTACCAGTTTTTGTACTTATTCTGTTACTAATTCTTAGGTCTATTTCTTTTTTCTATTCTGACAACGAAGAAGAGCGCTCAAAACACACGGTCCAAATGAATAAAGTTGTGACCTTCAATCTAAATATTACGATAATCCAAAACAAAGAAAAAAGCAGTATTGTCAAAAACGTAAGATATAATGGATAGAATTATCATTGATTAGCACAGGGGATGAAGATGTGGTGGCTGTATGATTTAGATGATTAGCGATACCAACTTTCTGACCCCTTCTCTTGTATCCTTATGAATCACAACCGCAACCGTCGCTGCCCATATTATATGATTTGATATTGTATTTTTTCATACAGTCAGGACAAATGCTCTCCCCAGATCGAATTCTTGCATCACAAAAGGTACATGCCGCTGTCACTGTATTGCTATTAGTCTTGGATGCTACTACCAACAAGACAGGATAGACCGGAAAGAACTATTAAATCTTGTTGGATATTTCTACAGAGATTTTGACAACCACCCTGTTATTTATCGCTGGATTCTATTTGAAATAGGGAGCATCTTTTGGATAAACTAAGATACAGAGCTAGACTAGAAA
>JALZEV010000136.1 GCA_030861865.1 Thermoproteota archaeon
ACTTCTTTGTTGCATGCATGCCAGCAGCCCTATAACTTACCTAACCTATAGTAATAGTGAGGAGGTAAAAGAAATAAGAAGATACCAATTGCAAGTTTTGCGGCCCTAATACAGCCAATTTTATCTATAGTTAATAGCAGGATCTGGAGAGAATTCCTGTCTTTCAACCGTCGTTGTATTTTGCCAAGCGATTGACATTGGCTATAATGTGTAACAAAGAGGTACTAGATAAACTGAGGATTCTTCTACTTAACCAGCCAGATAAAAGAGCAAACCTAGTAAGCAAGATTATCATAGCGTAAGTAGTAGTTTCGTTCTAGTCCTAGCTAGTAAGACATAAAACACCATGAAGATAAACCCAATACCTAATGGCCTGGAAAGTAATGATGCCAAAGAAGATTATGTTTGGCGAAAACGCTGCAAAAGAGTTCCCCTATCCAAATAACACCCTTGTCATTACCACAACTACTCCTGACATTTATAACAAGTGGCTGGATTACATGGGGATCAAGGGCTATGAAGTATATGACAAGGTAACGCCCGACCCCGCTATTGAAACTGTCGAGGCAATACAAAAGGAGTATGAGAGCAAGGATATCTCATGCTATGTAGGCCTAGGTGGAGGAAGTTCGATGGACGTTTGTAAATATCTTGGCATGCTGACAGGTAAGCCCAAGATATTGATTCCGACCACATTTGGAACAGGCGCAGAAATGACGACATACGCAGTAATTAGCTTTAACCACAAGAAAAAGCTCCTTCAAGATGAAGCTTTTCTTGCAGATGCAGCAATTGTGGATCCATACTTTTTGCCTGGTACCCCGTTCAATATTCTGAGAAACTCTGCTTGTGATGCTGCAGCCCAAGCTTCTGAAGCATATGACAGCAAGCTTGCAAATCCCTTCACACAATTTTTCTGCAAAGAAGCCTTTGACATATTGGAAGATGGGATAGTCAATGACAAACATGACCTCCTACCGTATGGTGCGATGCTGTCAGGCATAGGCTTTGGGAATGCATCGACTACGCTTGGACATGCACTTTCGTATGCCTTTTCAAATGAAGGCATACCCCACGGTTATGCCCTCTCCTCGTGTACAACAGTTGCCCACAAATTTAACAAGTCGATATATTACGAACGCTTTAAGAGAATATGCCAAAAGCTGAAGTTTGAGCCTATAAAACTAAAGAAGCCATTAGACGAGGCTGCAGACGACATTATGCCCGACCGCGGACATCTAGACAATAACCCAATTCCTGTTACAAAACAAGACATCATCAAATGCCTCGATGAGATAGTTACAGGCAACCCTCTAGCTTAATGCAGAAATAGCCGCACTTTTTTTTCTTTTCAAAACCTTTAAATTCAGTGCGCCAGCTTTCTTCTTCTGCAATGACAGTTATTCACAAAAGTATAGAAATTAATGCTCCAATCAGTGAGGTATTTACTTATTTTGCAAGACCAGAGCACATGGCTGACCAATTTCCAGAGAATATGGGCCTCAATGTTATCCCAGTTGAAGTCAAGAATGGCTTTGGTATTGGTACTATTTTTAGGATAAGTGGAGATTTTGATGGTAAAAAGCTTGAGTGGGACTGCGAAACTATCGATTATGTACCTATGCGCAAGATTGTAGCTAAGATGATTGAGGGCCCGTTCAAGAGCTGGCAGATTACAGTTGAATTTGAAGAGCTTGGTCAGAACAAAAGCAAGACTAGCATGACAGTCGATTACGATATGCCTATGGGACCACTTGGGAGCTTTATGGATAAAGTTAAGCTCAAGAAGATTGCTGAAAGGGGGATGGAAAACGGTTTGCTCAGGGTCAAGGCACTGCTTGAAGGCACTGGCTCGATACCGGTGTATATTACGCTTGATGCCTATAGACAAATCTTGAGGGAAAAGGAGCGGTTAAACTGTTCTGTCTCTGAAGCTATCATTAAGATAATCCAGCGAGATCAACAGCAACAACAACAACAACAACAGCCGGCGGCTAGAACCGTTTAGCCTTTTATTTTGTAATTTTTTTATTTCTATTAGCTTCAAGTGGAATACAAGCTAGCATTTCTAGAGGAACTCTCCTCTTCTCCTATGCTAACTTGCCTGTGTGAATTGCAATCGCTAGTTTAATTTGTTGTACTACATTCCTGTCGGTAGTTCACTTTTGGGACGGTACCATGCCAGAAATTTCTATAACAATTGTGGTCAGGGCCTGAATACAGTGGTTAGCGATAGGTTGTTCCCCTTCATTGTTGGGATGGCCCCTGCATTGTTTTGGATTTCCTCTTACATGACCTTGGTCGTTTCGTTCCATATTGGCTTTGTCACAATTTGCATCTGCATATGCTGAAGGTAACAACGCAACAGAGGTTCCAGTTTCAGCAATAGTTATCGTTGCTACAAAAATACTCCCTACCACCACCGCTGCTGCCAAAAGGAAATGTGCTTTTGTTTTTTGCATTCATCGAAAAAGGTACCTCTAATATAAGAGAGGATGTTTGACTCGTACATGCGGATTGCCAAAAATTCAAGTTCTGACAAAAATGCCCGTCTAATTGAAATTTGCGGGTTCGGTGGGATGCAGCTGAAAATTAGACGGATCTGAAGATAGCAAGAATAAAAATAGATTTCTTAATATAATCATCCAACAGTAATAGTCGACTGGTCGACTGTGCTTCTTCTTTATGAGCATCGCCTTCTTCACTATATGCTACTTTATAATCCTGAAACATTGCCTGTTTAATAATGTCTGCTAGGTTTTCAAGTTCTTCTTTATTATCATCGTTAGGTTCTTTCTTTTGTTTTGGCTCTATTCCAAGCGAGTCAAGTTCATTTCGCCAATAGCCATTCTTGGTTTGCTGCCGTTGTTGTTCTTGCTCTGCTTCTTTCTTGGAAAGTGTTGGCATGATATAGGCGTCACTCTAGCTGCATCCTGTGCACTAGATGCCATTTAACAAGTATCGAAATGATTACTGGCTTTGATGTTCTTTTTCTTCTATGAATGCAAGAAATACTGAATGAACCAATTAACTGAAGCTTCCTGATTACTGTGGAACCCATCTGGGTTGATAAGATATTTTTTGAAGGAACCCACTAAAAAAGCACCGATATCGGAGCGGGTTCGACTGATGGAGCTTTAAAGGTTGCTGTATATAATATCCCTGTTTAGAGTCAAATAGTATCGCAATTTGCCCGTTATTTGGTTCGGTGGGAGTAGTACTTAGACTTTTAACAACTATAGAAAGGCTTGTACGAAAAGGTCAGTCAGTCAGTATCAAGACGACAACTCAAGCCTAGCTCATTGTTATCTTGACACTTCTCTTTCTTCCTCTCGTTCTTCGGCAGGTGTGCGTGTTCCCGTTATCAGCTGGTTTAACTCCTTTTCCTTTTTCTCATTTTGTATTGGATCAGAGTTAGACGACATCACATGATCTTAGACTCTATGGTACTGTAGAGTTATACGTTGTTGAAGCATCAAATTGGAATATTGACAACCGAAGACCTGACATAACCTAACATATCTATAACCGGCACAGGCTATATCCTTCACTACAAAAGACTTTTTACCACAGATTATCGAGGGCAATCAATACATCGCAGATATGGCAGCTGTTTTTCTCGTAAAACTTCCCTCTCCCCTCAAGCAGTTTTTGACCTGTTGCTTCTCTTGTTGTACCATCGTTAAGGAGTCATTGCCAGCATTTCCTTCAATGTAATCATCCCCTCGCTCTCCGCTTAGATTATCATTACCTCTTTATCCAAAGATTTATCGTCATTTTCCGTGCCAACTATTGTGTCTGGTCCAGACGTACCAAAGAAATTGTCAGCCCAGACGGTATTCCTCGATCTGTTTGGGGCCCCGTATAACTTCGTAAGGAGCCTTAGCATATTTTCATGGTTGACCCCTGTGCTGGTGTTCAGTAACGGAATTGATTGGTCATAATTAATGAAGTAAAAATTCCTCAAAATTTAGGCGAATTGATGTGCATTACCATTTTTCTATGTCTGTTGCTATTTTACTTCCTTCAATGTTGGAATATGAGAAGCAGTGGAATTTATGGGTTCGGTGGAACCCAGAACGATATCGGTGCTCTTGAAGGATTCTAGCAACTCAATACAACTTCCCAGCTTTGTAGTTTTTCTGTTTGTGTAAATCGGCGCTACCATGTGCACATGTAGAAACAGGTAATCAAAAGAC
>JALZEV010000155.1 GCA_030861865.1 Thermoproteota archaeon
CTCTTCAATCGTAATATTGTGAAATGCTGTTCCATTGATTGCTACTAGATTCATTTCAGCTACAAACCGATTAACAAGGCTTTCATTTGCAAATACTCTAAATCGCCCGGTCACAATATGACTACTACTATTATTCTCAGTAGGAATATTTCCTCCACTCTGTGTAGGCAAACTGCCGCCTATAAATCCACGTAGTATAAACATGGATGCGTTTACTGGTAAAGTAGTAGGTTCTTCTTCTTCGTCTTCCTCTCCTCCATCGAGTGGAGGAGCAGGAGGAGCCAATTGCCCAAAGGCTTCTTGTATTATGATTGTTCCCCCGCTCCCAAATCCAAGGCCAGCTGGCAGTAATAAGAGAACACCAAAGCTCATGGCAACAGCAATAATTGCTGCCTTGCACTTATCTCCTAAGAAAGCAAACTGATCTGTCATGTCATCTCGAAAAAACTACTTCAATTCGTTTCTTAAAAAAGGTAATCAACCGTTCTTCTATCATATGATACTTAGGATTCTTTTTATGGGCGCTATCAGTTGGAAATGAAGTATTTGTTAGGAGCTAGTTTTTAGGCGAGATTGAGATAGATAGGCACACTAGCAAGTTTAGTAAATGTAGTATGCCTGACTCATTCGTTCATATACAGACAAAAATGCAAACAAAAAATGTCGTCTGGGTCTTTTAGCCTGTTGTCACATAATGTCAAAGGATCTCCCAAGGTTGTAACAGAGGCACAAAGAGAAGAATGCCAATCAGGCTTACAAAGCTCAAAGATAGAAACCTAGAGCTTTATCAAAAAGACCTTAAGATTTGGCAGGCTTGAGTAAGTGCAATGGTGGAAATTGCAGGAATGCTTTCGCATAATTATGGCTTCAACTTTCTCCATATCATCAACGGATCTAATTGCATCTATTTGAAGCTGGAAGGTTTTGTTCACTTCAGGTTTTTGTTCTCTTGGTTAATTTGCTCCCTTAGGAAAGATATTCTTTCGTCGATTATATCCGTTGTAAAGTGTAACTCTGTTAACTTTCGTTTGCTACTAGAGTCAGCTGCGATTTCTTGAAAAAACCCTTGCGTAAAAGTTGGTATTCAAGCCTTCTTTCTGGCTCAAATGCTTTTCGTAAACTTGTTGCAAGCCCAAGCCTTCAAAGATATTTTTGTAATTTCTTGGAAAATGAAGTTCAGATTCGTTCTTCTTTTCACCCTCAATTGTTATCAGATATCTTTTAGCTTTTCGTGACATTTCTGAAAATAGCCATTCTGAATCACTGTGGATATGCTCTAACACTGCCATTGTGAAAATAAGGTCATATTCCCCCAACTCCTTTATTCGATCTTCTATAGAGCCTTCGTATGTTATTACCTGCATGTGTGGGAAGTTTTGTTTCATCAGTTTGAGAGCTTCAGGATTAATTTCAACACCTGACAGATTGTGATGGCCCGCCTTCCAAAGATGGTTGAGATTGCGTCCAACATTGGATCCAAGCTCAAGGATGGAAGCGTCTGGTTTGACGTATTGCTTTACCAATGATACCAAGTATTCACTGCGTTTGCTGCTACCCTGCAAATAGCCTGAAGGATTATTATTCATTTTATCGGAATTTCGCCAGTACTTTTGCAATTCATCCTTAGACTTTTGTACTGATTGGTTTGATTCAGGCTTTTTGAACCAGCGCATAATTTGATGATGATTTGGTTGTTGACTTTTTATGCTTTTTCACATTCTTGTTGTTTTTTCGTTACTGTTGTCATTCCAAAGTTCATGTCCATTGCTGCTTAGTCGCCTTAGGTGTTAGATAGTTTTTCATAGATCCATGGGCATTTTTTTTTGCAATCTTGACCATGACATGTTAGGTATTCTGTCTTGCATCACTTCATATACCTAGACCTTACTTCTTTTGCAAACTCCCTTCTGGACGGGTCTAATCGCCTAAGCTCTGCACATTTATCGACCCATTGCATGACAATATCGATTATCTGAGTCTCATCTGTCATGCCTCCTCTGACCACAAGATAAGGAATTATGATAAGGTTATGTCAGGTCTTCGGTTGCCAATATTCCAATTTGATGCTTCAACAATGTATAACTCTACAGTACCAAATTCTGAGAATTTAAACCATTCCAGCGGCAGTCAAGACCATAAAAGAAAAAGTAAAGTAGCTTAGAGTCTAAGATCATGTGATGTCGTCTAACTCTGATCCAATACAAAAATGAGAAAAAGGAAAAGGAGGTAAACCGGCTGATAACGGGGACACCCACACCTGCCGAAGAACGAGAGGAAGAAAGAGAAGTGTCAAGAGAACAATGAGCTAGGCTTGAGTTGTCGTCTTGATACTGACTGACTGACTGACCTTTTCGTACAAGCCTTTCTATAGTTGTTAAAAGTCTAAGTACTACTCCCACCGAACCAAATAACGGGCAAATTGCGATGCTATTTGACTCTAAACAGGGATATTATATACAGCAACCTTTAAAGCTCCATCAGTCGAACCCGCTCCGATATTGGTTCTTTTTTGTGAATTCATTCAAAAAACAGGTGATAGAAAGGGGTGGATGGAATAGAGGGTGTGGCGGAAAAGCAAGGAGAGTAGACAAGAACATTCAGTAGCAGTAGCAGCTTACAGACGGCGACTGCGACTACTGACCCTTGGATGATATTTCTTTATGCACTAAAGACACCAGCTACTTAGGAGAAGTACATCCAAAGGCTGATCAAGTTCCTTGATTTTTTGGGTTATCAAGGAACAAAGGAAGAGAAGGCTCGAGCTTTTGCAGCCAAAACAAGACGGGATTCAATTGCGCATTTACCTCCTTCCTTAAATTCTTTCAGAGCAAATGTGAACAAATTGACCGAAAAGAGATGGCAATAGGTACAGTCAGGAATTGCGTTAAGAGCACTAAGCCGTTCTGTGACATTGCTGATCTACAGATACCTTGGGCAAAGATAGCTGGTGTAAAATCCATCAATTGATTAGCTTTAAGATCACTTTACAAGTCCTTCCAGAAATGAAAAGTCCATGTCACTATCGCTAAATGCTGTAATTTCTCTATGCCAGCAAATGGGACAAAAGGCTTCATCAACAACTATTTTCTGCTCAATTGTAATATCTTTGGTATCATAGACACGTTCGCACATGACACAAATCTTATCGCTCATCTATTTATCAGCTGTCTCAAGTGTTTTTTCATTAGACAGACTCATTAAATCAGAATCGATGTGCTTGCCTATCTGAGCGGATACTTCGGCTGTCGTACCCTCAAATGTCTTGCTTGCTTTCATCAAGTAAACTCTGAGTTTGTCCATTTATATTATTCAACTGCATCATATAAAAGATGTTTGTCCACGGATCTGATATCGGATCGAACTGTAAATATGATATAGGTATATGATGTCTAGAAGAGCTTTTGTGCAAGCCGGACCCCTTGCCTTGGAGAATATCATCGCAAAGAGCATTAAAGCACGAAGCATTCTATTGACATGACGGGTATATTAAGAAACTTGCTCCTTCAATCGTGTTCCGGTACGGTTGGAGTTCATATGAATTTGTCATTATATGTATATATGTGCCATCTCCTTTTATTTCACGCCAATAGATCAAGCGCAAGCACTCAGTTCGTCAAGTTCCCTTTGAACAACTCTCTTTCAGATACATTTGATGATGCTTTAGCATCTTTCACTTGCTTCAATTTCAGCTTCAATGATAGATATCTCTTGTTAATGCAGGACTGTGGAATTCGTCTGCAAAAGCGTATCCCACCTTTGCATGCCAGTCTTTTTACAGCTACACATGTCTTTGCCATAACAAAAGCTGATTGTGAATAAATGATGTTCTTTCTTGCAGAAGTCAAAGAAATGGGAAGACACTTTAGGTGAAGTATCTAATAAATCGTGTATATAGTACAGAGATTATGTATAACATGTGAATATTGATTATACCGAAGCCTCCAGTTTGGTCGTTGCAAAACTGTGTGGATGCAAACAAAGTGGAAGAAAAGTCGCCTATTCGCTGCTAAATGAAACTCATGGCTTATGCCTCGACAAGAAAGACATTATAATTGGTGAGCTTGAAGCTTGTGAGA
>JALZEV010000001.1 GCA_030861865.1 Thermoproteota archaeon
GCATTGAGGAATATTTCATAGTACTTTTTGATCTTGTTACCATCTGCAATTTTAGCCGTAATCTTACTAGAATTTACCATATCTACAATGCAGACACAAAAATACCCATTTGACTGGTCTGCAAAATAGATTTCTTCGGTTCTAATATCGAAGTCAACAGGCTTTTCCTTGTCAGCTAAGCGGGAACCATTGCTGTCAGAGTCATAAGACGTATTCATACAGCAAACATTAGCATGGTGCTAGAACAAGAACTCTGCTTCGTATTCTCTCAAACAAATCATACATTAGTAAAATAATAAGGCGTGCCTTAAAGATATCATAACTAATTTTTACACATTTTCCTGAAGAAAGTTATTAGTTTTATCGCTTCACTCCAAACCATAGATAGTGGCGAAAGAGTACTTGGTTAAGATTTTACTATTTCTACCATATTTTTGTTTATGCTGTAGCAACGGGTGTGTAAAAAAAGGCATCTAACGTTATTATTCAAATATCGTGTTGTCTTTGTCGAACCAATATCACCATCCGATAAATTACATGCTTTCCATAAACCAGCAAGCCAGCATAATCTACGCTCAATGGAGGCAGAGAGATCTCTCATTTCACTGATATTATATAAATATGCAATTGATACTGCCAGTGTATTGACCATAGATGCTGTAGAAACCAAGCCAAAGATTACTGAGGCAGTTAAAACAGTAGCTATTGACGTCGATTCCGTCCTTGCCGATGTGATGCTTGTCTGGACGGACGAATACAATAAGCGCAACAAAACACAAATCACAAAGAAAGAAATCGCCAAGTGGGATATACCTACAATACTGCCTATAACGCCTAATCGGGTCTACCGATACTTCACTTATGTATGGAAGTACAGATGGCAAGAAATACCTCCTACAGAGCCCAAGATTGACGAGGTGACAAAACGCATCCATCGCAAGGGCTACAGGATATCTATAATCACAAAGCGTGAGAGGCCTACAGCTCCCTATGTATCCAAGTGGCTCGATTTCTATCGCGTCTACACCGACGAATTGTTGTTCATCTATGACGCGGTGCCAAAAGCTAACTACCCTTTTGATATCTTGATAGACGACGCCCCAAAGAACCTAATAGACATTATCTCCCCCAAGTCGGCAATACTATTCAACCAGCCATGGAACAAGAATTTCAATTGGCCTGTAAGAGTAAATTCCCTAAGTGAGGCAGAAAAGCTGCTCTAGGCAGTTTAATGGCAGGTGCAATACTTACCAAACAATGACCGGCTTTGAAAGTCTCATATTTGATACTTGGCGATGTCTCCATAAGTATTGTCCTCTATGTATATGAGGGCCTAGGCCCTACATGACATCGTGGTTATGAACCAACACAGAGTCTCTGAATCTGATTACTAAGACATGAAATGCATAATAGTGATATAGCTTCGAACCGGTAACAAAACAAACTCGCCAGCTAATCCCAACTGAGACCAACTGGCGTGGATGCGATCACGTGAGCCTTGAGACCTGAGGCGCACGCAACTATTCTACTACACTTTTGAAATGTTAAGCTTTTAGAGAATTTTTATTTGTGTTGGACTTTTCTATAGTACTAGAAGGTGCTCAAGGAATCAATAGCTTTCATTATGACGGGGGAGTCATCCTTCTTCTTTAGCTCACTGAAAACTTTCTATCTGTTCCTCTGATCCGCTTGAGAAATGCAACTCATTAGTTACTCTCGTCTAGTGGTACAGAGAGAAGAAGAAGAACAGGAATTAAGAGAGCATTAGAATACAGGAGTCACATAGCTGTCTTATTTTGCTGCACCAAACAAAAAACAAATTAGAAAAAAGAGTTGGTATGGTTTCTTTTATGTATATATGTGTGTATGTGAATAATATCACTGCTGCGGTTGAGCGATCGAATTCACGTCTATATCCTCAGCTGCCGTTATCTCAGTAACACATACAGCTCGTAATCCGGCTTCTTCATTAAAGACTGGGTCTAGTCTGAATGATACGACATTAGACACATCTTCTCCCAATGTCATTGATAGGTCTTCTCCAGTTATGCTGTGCCATCCTTGAAATTCATCAGTTGGTACTCCCCTTATACTAGCTATGTTATCGTTGATCTCTACCTGTCCTGGAGACTGCCAGGTAATGTCTACTACTCCTTGATCTTCTCCACACCCCGCAACCTCGCCAAGTCTTACAAAATGGTTGTGCCAGCTCGGATCCAAAACGTAATTCTGCTCTTCGCTGTCTAGTACTCCTCGTGTGTAGTGACAACTAGGATGGCATCTCCATCGTCTGTAAGAATTCCGTAGCCAACTGCTCCTTCGCTTCCATCGATTGGAATCATTCCTTCAGTGATCAACGTTGCTTCGAGCTCACCGTTTGCGGATACTTCAGCTCTTTCTATAATGAGGAAACTTTCTAATGCTTGTGCTAGAGCAGGCGCAGCAACTGTTGTTCCAATAAACCCAGCTGCTATGAGTAGTCCCAGCATTATTTTGTCGTTCATCTCTCATTGTCTCAATAATCGTTCTTACCTATACTAACTGGGAATTGCTGCTCTCAGTTCCGACTCTATTTAATGATACCAGAACAGTGCCCACTGTGCCATGCTTGTAAATATCGTTATTACCTTTTCTTCTATGAAAAAAGAAGGAGTAACAGGAGTAGAAGAATCCTCTTATATATAACATCGGCTTGTTGTCGGATGAAGGCGGATTCTGTAGAATGGATAACGCTCGCTCTTATCTATAATCAATAAATCTCACCCACTCAGGAAACCATAGATCGTTTTCTGACACCCCGATCCCTTTTGCTAGAACAGCAGGCGAGTTGTAATATAAGGAATCTGCCCCTAGCTCTCTGGCAATGTTTTGGTTAAGCTCATTGATGGAGGATACCTGGCCCATGTACTTATTTGCAATGAGGTCGCGGTTTTGTGTATACAACCCAACCTGCCTTCCATCCACCGTCGGCACATAGCTTACGGCTACGTCAATGCGCTTTGCGCTTGCATTCTTTAGATAATATATTGTCTCCCGTGTTGTGCTGCCTGTCTGGATTGTGCCCTGCACTGTAGCTATCTTCTTTCCCTGCACTAAATTTTGGATGATAAATTTGAGTGACCTGCCGGTGGTGAGTAACTTGTTTTTGCTCACCTGCTCTGAAAAGTCGATCATATGGTCTGCGTCATCGTATCTATCTTTAATTACGCCTTCTGCAAGCTCAAACGCATTTGAATGCTTTTGATATTCAAGGCTAAAGCCTAGAGTCATTGGACGAGTATAATCAGGCTCTGCAAAGGCCAAGTCTATATCTAACTCTTTAGACAAAAAGTTGGCCTGCTCCTTGCCTATATTCTTGCGGATCTCGTAGATGCTCTTACCATTAACCGTCGCTACGACGCTTGATTCCCTTATGAACTCAAAGGGATCCATCATTAACCTTATTGTAGACTCGCTTGTGAGGACTTTGAGCCCACTATATTTGTCAATCTTCAAGAGTTGGCCAGGCTTGACGTCTGCAAATTCCATGTTAATGAGAGAGGTCCTAAGAGAGTTTTCAGACGCTACTATATTCAGGGTCTTGTCGCGGTTGGTTGCACTTACAAGTGGCTTGAACCCAGTCCTGTCGCGGTATACGTAAATTCTGTCGCCCACCTTGATCATCAGGTTCCCTCTAAGGTGCCTGTCTAGAAACTCGGCCGCGCGCTCAGGGTTTTTCTCAAAAATCAAGAGTTGAGTGAAAATATGGTAGATCTTGAAAAGTGAATCAGAGTCCCTTGCAGAACCGATGTATGGGTGCAGGTGGAGCTTTTCAGTATCTACGAAGAACCCATCAAATACAGCCCATATGCTGTCCATACTGGAAAAGGGCGGCGGCCGCTTTGAGAGGTAACCAATGCCATTGTTCCCAAGAAGCTTTTCCTTTTGTGCAATGTGCAAGATCGTTTCGTCTGCAGGAAGAGAGCCTTCTGCACCGGCGGCACCTTCGCCTACTATCATTTTCCAGTATGCCTTACCTCTGTGTTGCAACCTCCTCATGGAATGGGCAAGGTAGTAGATGATGTTGTTGTCCTTGCTATTTGAGCCGTAGCTATAAATAGCCACAATGCCAGCCAACTACCTTCGTCTTCTCTTAAGGAAGTCAGGATAAAAATCTTGTTAGTTGCTACGCAAAGCAAATATCTGCTTCTGTCTTTCATACCTTGCAATATAGTCTTCAAGCTGCGAGGTGAGCCCAATGCTGTCCAAGCCTTCAAGTAACAGTTTCTTATGAAAATTGTCTATTTCAAAATGCATGGTATGGAGGCCGGCTGTGACTTTCTGCTTTGCCAAATCAATCTCGATATAAAGATCTTCATTACTGAACAAATAGTCTATTTCATGATCTGGAAGCCGCACAGGCAGTATTCCGTTTTTAAGGCAGTTGTTGTAGAAAATATCTGCAAATGACGGTGCAATTATCGCTTTAAACCCATAGTCAAGTATAGCCCAGACTGCATGCTCCCTTGAACTGCCACTGCCAAAGTTATCACGTGTAAGCAGTATTTGCCTGCCAGAGTATTTTGGGTTATTTAGCACAAAGTCGCTCCTTGGCTTGCCGTCTGTATCAAAGCGCCAATCGTAAAACAGGTACTTGCCAAAGCCGGCCCTATTAACTAACTTCAAAAACTGCTTAGGCACTATCTGGTCGGTATCGACATTTACTCTGTCAAGCGGTGTTGCCTTACTTCTTAGTACTATAAAAGGTTCCACTCAGAGCCACTCCCTTATATCTACAAAGTGTCCTTCGATTGCTGCTGCTGCTGCCATAATGGGACTCACAAGGTGTGTCCTTCCTCCAACTCCCTGCCTTCCTTCAAAGTTGCGGTTTGAAGTGCTTGCGCATCGCTCACCGGGTGCAAGTATATCAGGGTTCATACCAAGACACATACTGCATCCTGATTCGCGCCATTCAAAGCCGGCCTCCTTAAAAACTTTATCAAGTCCAAGTCGCTCTGCAGCAGCCTTAACTTGTTGGGAGCCTGGCACTACCATTGCACGTACCTTGGGTGAGACCTTCCTTCCCTTTAATATAAGCGACGCCTCCAGCAAATCTTCAAGCCGCGAGTTTGTACAGGATCCAATGAATACCCTGTCAACATTTATGTCTGTAATTGGTGTTCCTGGCTCTAGTGCCATGTATTTAAGTGCACGGGTCGCAGCCTTGTACTCATTCTCATTTCCCTTGGAAAATTGGTCGGGGTGCGGCACGATATTAGTAACATCTACTACCATCCCCGGATTGGTCCCCCAGCTAACCTGTGGTGCAAGCTCACTGACATTGAATGTGATGGACTTGTCAAATTTTGCATTCGGATCCGTCCTCAGGGCCTTCCAGTGTTCTACTGCTTTCTCAAACTGCTCAGCATTGGGCGCGTAGCGTCTACCCCTGATAAACTCAAAGGTTTCTTTGTCAGGTGCTATGATGCCAGCCCTTGCACCTGCCTCTATTGACATGTTGCATATTGTCATTCTGTTCTCCATAGAAAGATCGGATATTGTTTCGCCGCGGTACTCAAGCATGGTGCCGCTACCACCGGCAGTGCCAATAGTCCTGATTATGTATAGTATGATATCCTTAGCGGTGATGGCATGAGAGTTTTTGCGCCTCCCTTCGATATTTATTGCAAATGTCTGAGGCTTGTCCATCCATATAGTCTGCGTTGCAAGAACATGCTCCACATCGCTTGTCCCGATTCCAAGCGCAAAGGCGCCGAAGGCACCATGGGTGGAGGTGTGGCTGTCGCCACATACGATCGTGGTACCTGGCAGAGTTAGCCCGAGCTCTGGTCCAATAATATGCACAATCCCCTGATCTGGGCTGTGCATATCAAATAGCGTTATGCCAAACTCCTTGCAGTTTTGAACAAGCGTCTGGATCTGTATCAACGATATTTGATCTATGATTGGAAGCGACCTATCGCTTGTCGGGACATTGTGGTCCATAGTGGCAAAAGTCAGATCTGGCCGCCTGACGCGTCTTTTGCTTATCCGAAGCCCATCAAAAGCCTGAGGCGATGTCACTTCGTGAATAAGATGCCGATCTATATATAACAAAGATTGACCGCCCTCCTCTGCCTCTTTTTCATATACTATATGACTGTCCCAGATCTTCTCAAATATTGTCTTTGGCTGCAAGCTACTTAGCGAAAAAATTGTATCATAAGAGGAATATAAAACAAACAGACCAATAGAGAGGCAGATAGTTTTAAATCAGGTCGCTTCACTCAATTCCATAAATGTATCCTCACGACAAGAGATATCCTGATTATATTGCAGATCAGATAAAGAAAGGAACCACCACCTGCGCCTTAATTTGCAAGGATGGCGTAGTTTTGGCTGCTGATACACGCGCAAGCGCAGGCTTCTTTATCGCCGACAGACATGTGATGAAGATTCAAAAGGTCGACCGTCATCTGGCAATGACTATAGCCGGCGGTGTAGCAGATGCACAGAACCTTGTCGACGTCATGCGTTACAATTCCAACCTCTATAGACTCCTGAACAAGGAGCTGATGCCAATTAAGTCTGCTGCAAGGCTATGCTCAAATGTGCTTTTCAACCAGCGATTCTTCCCATACTATGTCCAGATAATAATGGCAGGCTGCACAAAAGAAGAAGGTGGCCAAATCTACAATATAGATCTGTTTGGATCAATGACGACAGAGAAGTTCATCTCGACTGGCAGTGGTTCTCCTGTTGCATACGG
>JALZEV010000007.1 GCA_030861865.1 Thermoproteota archaeon
AGGTCCAATCCTAGGCGCAGCGCCTCTATAGCCTGTCTCTCAGCGTCCCTGCTCCTGCCTTCGATCATCCAAGTGCCCATTCCAATTACTGGCACGTCGAGACCTGTCCAGCCAAATTTGCGTCTAAGCAATTTATTCTACATCTCTTTGCTTCTATGCCTATATTAGTGGTGGTAGATTTTTCATAGTATATGTATATACAGTAATAGGAACGTCTAGAACCCAGAATAGAACTTTTCTAGCTAATGACTTGGAGGTCTTACCCTCAAACTCTTTGACATGTCATGTACACATCTCTGCATATCAATCGAACTGGATATGTGTATTGTCTAAGTCGTCAGGTCAAACTCAACCATAGTTCCTTTTACAATATCATATTTTTCAGCAAAACCCCCCACAGTCTCTAGCACATAAAGTGACTCAACGTTGGGCTTGTATGTTGGACATAAGAGCTCGAAGCTGCAGGGCTGCAGATTATGCTCTATATGGACTATAGTCTTGTCAGAGTCTAACCAGATTATATCGATCGGAAATTTCATATTTTTCATCCAAAATGAGTGCTCAGCTTCGTTGTCAAATACAAATAACATCGCCTCATTTTCACCAAGTCTGTCTTTCACAGACAGTCCCTTTGTCCTTTGTTCGTCTGTTGCCGCAATGTCAGCGACAAGCACCAAGCCGTTCATTGTGACGTTGACCTGCCGATAACCGTAGCTTACAGACCTCAATTGCTGACTTATGGTCAGCTCTTCCTGTTCATCTTCTGTCTGACCTAGTATGGAGGTAGTAATTGCTGCCGGATTAAAGTACAGGACAGCAACAATGATAATTGCGCCTATAGCGATTGCAACAGCAAAGAAAATAACAAATGGTATGGCCATATGCAGACTCTACCTATTACCAGAATTGCTAGCTATTTATCTCATACAACAGGTTTTGACAGCCGAAGGTGCATCAGCTGCATGCTCTTGCCCTGCTGCGATTGTTGTTGTTGCATAATGCGTGGCTCATTTCCTGTAGACTTAAAGTATGATGCTAACACGAGCGCCCAAGGCAGGACTTGTTTGCCGTCTAGCTTTGACTGAAGGCTCACCATATTGTTGTTTCTATCGTGCTTCAGTCCACCCAGACAGCTTATCTTGAGCGCAGAGTCAACCAAATCCATCATTTCACTCGGACTCATACCTGATATATTTAGACCGTATCTTTCATCAATCACATCGATAAGCTCGGCTGACATGTCTAGCCGGCTAATTGCGTACTCCAACATCTTTGCAGCTAGGCCATTTTCGACTATTCTTATCAGCTCTATTGCCTTTGCTGCAGCGTCTGGCTGCATATCAAGCAGGTATTTCATCTCACTTGCACTGCTCCATGCCTCTTCAAAATTCTTTGCCTGAAGCATAGCAAACGAATCTGTTGAGGCAAAAAATGCGGCCTTTCCGTTACTGCTGTCGATTGAGACTAGGTAGCTAGAGTCAATAATTATTAAGTTCGACACAACCTCGGCTGTACGAAGCTCAATACCATCTGGTAGTTGGAAGACATTTTCGTTACCGATACATTGAGAGCCAAGTATCATCCGCAGTCGGACGCCAGCAGTCAAGGCTCTGACAACAGATGCTTTGCATTGCGAGACTAGCCTCAACCCCCAAGGGTCAAGAGTTGCTGCGACTGAAGACCTGGAGTTCGATATCAGGGTACGTATTCTTTCAAGGGTAGAGTTTGCGTCTAGAATGAAATACCTTCTTTCCTCAGAGCCCTTGGGCCGATGGCTTTCGTCATTTATCTTTTGCAAAGAATCGACTATCTTCCTCATGCTCTTTACTCTCCGATCATACAAGTTGACGATCTCGGCGAAGGCCTCCTCAGGTGGGATCGCACTGCAAATAAGTGGTTTCTGTTTAGAGATGACGGCAAGTTTCTTCTTCTCCAGCTTTTTCATTGTTTGATAGACCTTGGTTCGTGGCAGATTGGCATAGTAAGCTATTTCGCTCACGGCCAGCGATCCCTTGCCTATCATGGTAAGGTAAGCCCTAGCTTCATATTTTGACAGTCCGAATTCTTCAAGGCTGCCTGGAATATCATTAGTGGTATCAGCCATCATATTCTTAGCGAATGAAAACTAAAGGTAAGGCGGTTGGTCAAATAGATTGTGTCAAAGTTCAAAAAAATGCTGAGCTGTTACTATAGGCTCTTGTTACTGCAGTTACGAAACATTATGATACATACTATGTATTATTTTCAATACCATAAGCCAAGTCGGTATGAATTCAAGGTGGGTAAAATCTGAATCAGTAGTAGATAGTCATGACCGAGACGGTAACAATGGTAACAACAATTATTATAAAATTGCTTCTCTGCCCAAACCTGGAGGGCCCTTAAAGCCGAGGATGGATGCAGTGAGAAAAAGGATAGAAGTGCTCATCGATCGTCTGGAAGAGCTTCACAGCATAAACAGACTAAAGGACAATGAGATTTTGAGAAAGTTGATGGTTTCCGTAAACGAAAATAGCATACAACATTGTACTCTACTTTCTGCAGAACTCTCAAGGGCAAGACAACTTTCAAGAGCCCTACTGCTTACTTCTGTTGCCCTGGAAAAGCTCATATCAAAACTATCATCAGCTTCCGACTTTGGCGATCTAGTCATTGTCTTGAGTCCTTCCATGGCTGTAGTAAAGAATCTTAGAATGTCTATCACGCCATATGTGCCAGAAATGGAGGGAGACCTCGGCGTTATCTCTGAGCTATTGAGTGGGATACTTGTGGATGCTGGCCAGGTGGGTAGCTGTACAATAAATTTTGAGACGGCTAATGAAGAAGCTGTATGCTTCATAAAAGATGTTTCTCGAGTAGTAGACGGGAAGATGGAAGAAGAGTTCTCCAAAGTACCTGAGCTGCCTTTGATACCCCTCAGATTTTACTAGATGGCGTCTGCGCCTAGCCGTGACAGAAAAGCTAGGGTAAGCATACTGCACAACAATTTTGACAACTCTATTTTTCATTGTGAGGCAGGAGATTGAACCAAATCCCGCTGCACGGCGTCCACAGTGTTTGCAGCAGGCAAAACAAATGCGGCAGAATGTATGGTAAATGAGACAACCCTTAAAGAGGCAGCTGGAAGGGAAGAAGAGAGTGAGAGAGAAAAGGAGGGCGGCACGAGGAGCATGGCCAGAATATGGTGGCATGGGTGCAAATTATTTTGTTAGCTAGGCAACATAGATTTACACATAAGTAATTCAAATAAAGAATCCAATCTGGCTTGATTTGTATTTATGAGTCTCGCACCACAAGAATTAGAAAATAGCGCTAGCAAGTATGCAGCCGAAGCTATCAGGCTGGACTCTCAGGGCTCACGTGGAATGGCAATTAACTCATACCAGCGGGCTATAGAGGCACTGGTCAAGCTAGTCCAGATATATCCTGATTACAAGCTAAACAAAGTGTACATGGAGAGAGCCAATGCGTATCAGAATAGGATCAAGGCTCTCCAAATGTCGCACGGTTTACAAGAAGAAGAGAAGTTGGCACCAACCCAAATGAATAGTATTAAATTAGATCCTCCAAATGGGCATGGAAGCAGGCGTTCTACTATTTCTTCTTCTTCCAGTACCAGTTCCATAAATACTTCTGCTTCAGCTAAATCTAGTGGAAATGTAGAAACGCTCAAGGCCGATTTTGATGACTTGGTGATGAAAGAAAAACCTAAAGTGAGCTGGAAGGAAGTCATCGGGCTAGAAGATGCGAAGAGAGCTATTCGTGAATCTATTGTTTATCCTACAAAGAGAGCAGACCTGTTCCCACTTGGCTGGCCTCGGGGTATATTACTTTACGGCCCGCCAGGGTGCGGCAAGACGTTGCTCGCCGCTGCAGCTGCTGCAGAAATTGACGGCTACTTCATCAATGTCGATGCTGCGTCAATGATGAGTAAGTGGTTAGGCGAGGCTGAAAAGAACATCTCAAAACTATTCAATATGGCTCGTAACCTAACCGAAAGCGAGGGAGTACCAGTTCTCTTATTTATAGATGAGAT
>JALZEV010000021.1 GCA_030861865.1 Thermoproteota archaeon
GGCAGCAAGCTAACTATGAAGTATCCCGGTGTTTACATGCTTGGCAAGAACGCACATGCTGAGGTCATATCAGTGGCATTTGCAGGGAAGGATCAGCATCAAGACGCAGGAGCAAAGGCAGTACACCTCGCCCCAAACACTACTTCAAGGATTACAAGCAAATCGGTGAGCAAGGATTCTGGCAGGACAACATATAGGGGATTGCTTCATGTAGCAAAGGGTGCAACAGGTGTCAAGTCAAATGTAAGATGCGATGCACTACTGTTGGACGAGCACTCTAGAACCGACACTTACCCATACATTGAGGTTAATGAGGATGACGCAACTATTACTCACGAAGCAACAGTAGGCAAGATAGGCGAGGACCAAATAATCTACTTGATGAGTAGAGGATATTCAGAGTCAGACGCGCTCTCACTGATCATTGGTGGATTTATGGAGCCATTCACTAAGGAGCTTCCAATGGAGTACGCGGTAGAGCTTAACAGGCTAGTCAAGATGGAAATGGAAGGCTCAGTCGGTTAAGCCTCCTTCAAACAACTCTACCTTACATCTTTTGTGATCCCATAATGGCGACTACTACTTCTACTCTGTCCTCAATTAACAGCGGGCATATTGATTTAATAGCAGCTCAAGAGCCCAGCTGGCTTGCTTCGATACGCAAGCAAGCCTTCTCACAGTATCAGTCACTGCCTGCTGAAGTCTCGCCGCTTTACTCCAAGTATTCAGATGTAAACAAGATAAAGCCAGAAAGCATACATTTTATGGCACAGACAACAACAACAACAACAACAAGGCCTACTGCTGCTGCTGCAGCACTTAGCAAAGACCTCGCTGACAGGTTAAAAGAGCTCGAGCAGGAGACAGGAATCCTTCAAGTAGGTCAAGAAATAAACAAGATCTTCATCCGCGATAACGTCGCCAAGCAAGGTGTCATTCTTTCGAGCATCAAAGATGCGCTGACTAGTCACGGCGACCTCATCAGATCGCACATGAGTGCAAATCAGCTAAATTATCTAGAGGACAAATTCCTTGCACTGGAAGGGTCAGCTTTCCAATCTGGCATTTTTGTTTATATCCCGAGAAACGTCATGCTTGAAGAGCCAATAAGAATAATTACATCTCTTGCAGACAATGGGACTTCGCTGATATCAAGAAACATCGTTATAGCAGACATGGGCGCAAAAGCAACAGTTGTGCAGGAGATATATGCGCCTGGCTCCTCAGGTAGACAAGATGTGCAGCAGGGGTATTTTGAATTAGTTGAGACTTATGTAGATCCAAACGCACATCTGGAATTGGTGACTCTACAGGCAATGGGTCATGACACTGTCAACGTTTCAAACAGGAAGGCATTTGTCGAAAGGGATGGTAAAATGTCTTGGTATATCGGCATGTTCGGGTCATTGCTTTCCCGCTACAAGACAGACAGCATCATGAAAGGCCCTGGTGCTTCTTCAGAGGATGTTGAGATAGTCTTTGGGATAGGTAACCAATCCTTTGATGTTACATCTAACCTTGTCCACCGGGGGCCTCATACTCGAGGAAGAGTGCTTGTCAAATCAGTGCTCAAGGACACTTCAAAGTCTTTGTTCAAGGGCATGATCAAAATAGGCAAAGAGGGCAGAGGCACGGAATCATATCTAGCAGGGCATGCAATCCTTCTAGACAGAGGAGCCAAGTCAGATGCAATACCAGGCCTTGAAATAGAAACTAATGAAGTTAAAGCCACGCACTCTGCCTCCGTAGCCCAGATGGATGAAAATCAGATCTACTATCTAATGGCAAGAGGCCTTAGCAGGGAGGGTGCCAAGCGTGAAATTGTATCCGGCTTTCTTGAGCCGCTATCCAGAAGGATGGGTCCGACTATTAGAGCATGGATCAACTATCTTATTGAGAACAAGTGGCAAGGTAAGCAGTTAATGCTCAGGACAGACGAAGCAATGGAACAGATACTGGAAGTTGAAAAGTCGCGCTACCGTGAGACCCAAGACCTCTTTGAAAAGCACTATAAGTATAGGTAGTTGGATGCAATTATGTCAGAACAAGAAGAAGAATGGGTAAAGGTATGCGACGAAAAGTCACTAAAAAATGGCGACATGCTAGATTTTGATCAGGGCAGCAAAAAAATTCTCATCACCAAAATAGGAGGTAATGTGTATGCCACGGACAGGATATGTACACACGCATATGCCGATTTATCAGCAGGAATTATGAACGAGGAGGAAAAGACAGTGACATGTCCATTACACCTATCTGCGTTCAAGCTTGATACTGGCATTCCGCAGAACCTGCCTGCTGAAGAGCCTATTAAAACTTACAAGGTTAAAATACAGGACAACTCAATTTACATCAAGCTGGATTAGCGAAATGATGCAAAAGGGCACTCTTAATATCGAAAAAATAAGAGAGGACTTTCCCATCCTCAAGCGTAATGTTAGCGGAGGCAAGCCACTTGTCTACCTTGACAATGCTGCCACTACACAAAAACCTCTTGCAGTCATCAATGCCATTCGTGACTACTACATGAATTACAATTCCAACATTCATCGTGCCGTGCATCAGCTTGCAGAAGAGGCTACACTTGAGTTTGAAAAGACAAGAGAGAAGGTGGCAGAGTTTATCAATGCCAGATCTACTGAAGAGATTGTTTTTACTCGCAACGCCACAGAAGCCATAAACCTTGTTGCATATTCATGGGGCAGGACTAATGTTAAAAAGGAAGATAGTATAGTCATCACAGAAATAGAGCACCATAGCAACATTGTGCCATGGCAGATACTGACTGCCGAAAAGGAAGCCAAGCTGCACTACGTAGGAACTGACGACGACGGTTACCTAAAGCTACATGAGTACGAGGATTATCTTGATAGTAGTAAGAAAACAAAACTTGTATCAGTGTCACACATGTCAAACGTACTTGGCACTATTGTTCCTGTAAATGAAATAATCAAGATGTCACACGAGAAAGGTATCCCTGTTGTTGTCGATGGTGCGCAATCAGTACCTCATATGCCAGTAGATGTCCAAAAGATGGACTGCGATTTTATGGCTTTCTCAGCGCATAAAATGCTTGGTCCTACTGGCGTCGGTATATTGTATGTCAAAAAAGAGATTCTTGAAAAGATGCCGCCCTTTATAGGCGGAGGCGACATGATAAAGGAGGTCCACAAGTACGAGACAAGGTATAACGATCTTCCTTACAAATTTGAGGGTGGAACTCCCAATATTGCTGATGTAATTGGTTTTGCTGCTGCAATTGACTATCTAAACAACATTGGCATGGACAAAGTCAGAGAGCATGAAGTGGAGATGACAACATATGCACTTGACAAGATAAGTAGAGTTAGAGGCGTTACGCTCTATGGTCCACGCAATACAAAGGATAGGGGGGGTGTCATATCGTTTAACATTGGCGATATCCACCCGCATGACTTGGCCACTATCATGAATGATCATGGCGTTGCAATAAGATCAGGTCATCATTGTGCACAGGTGCTCATGGAGAGACTTGACGTTCCGGCAACGTCTAGGGCAAGTTTTTATATCTACAATACAAAGGAGGAAGTCGATATCTTTATTGACGCGCTTGAGGAAGCAAGGAGGGTGTTCAAGATTTGAGCGACGACATCTATCGTGAAATAATTTTAGATCACTATCGCAATCCCCGCAACAAGGGCAAGCTGCTTGAAGCAGATGTGAGCATACATGACAGCAACCCTCTTTGTGGCGACGAGATTGACATTCACCTTAAGGTTGATGGCCAAAAGATAAAGGACATCAAGTTTGAGGGAAGAGGCTGTGCTATCAGTCAAGCAAGCGCTTCAATGCTAACTGAGATGATAATGGGCAAACCACTGACATCTGTCAAGGATCTGACAAAAGATGATATCTTGGAAAATATTGGGCTCCTCAACCTAGGACCAGCAAGGATAAAATGCGCCTTGTTATCGCTCAAGGTGCTCAAGCTAGGTATGGTGAAATACTATGCAGACAGAGACCCTGATTCTGCCAAAAAGCTAGAGAGCGACTCAACTAGCATGTAAATCTATTGAGTGCAAGGAAGGAAGGAAGGGGAGACCTAGAGAGAGACACACATATACACACAAAAAACAACATGTGGAGAAAAATAAAAATTAAATTCTTTGCAAGCGTATAGTAGTTTGTATCCTGAATCATAACACTATGCAATATGATTTTATATTAGTTATTTAGTACCTTAGTATAACAAGTTTATGTCTGCAGACACTTCATCGCAGAAACCGAAAAGTAAAATTGCATTTGCCACGATTAGAATGCCTGATGGAAAAGAGCATGAAATTCCATTAGCTCCAAAGACCTTTAGCTCGGGACGTGAGGGCTACTATTCACAAGTTCCTTCATTTGTTTATGATAATGAAGTATATGGCGGACAGATCCAAATCTGGAAGAAAGGTGAAAAAGGTCAAAAATCCTGAATCATAGTTGGCGCGGCCGATGTTTTAAGCCTGTTGTCTTCTAATGACATAATGATGATGGTAGTAGTAATCATAATGGGAAAGAGACTTCAGAGCAGTTTGCTCTAATTATAAAAGCCTCCAGCATTCTTTTCTTCTTCTTCTTTATCCATTAATATATCTTGGAAGTTAGAGCATATATAATATATCCATGGCATCACCACCACTACCAAAATCCAAAGGTGAGCTCATCCAAAGTATTGTAGATCTTGCCTCCAGTACATACAAGTTCACAGTAGTAAAAAGCGAAGATACTGATTTGGTAGTTGAAAAAAAGATTGTAGATGCAGCCATTGACAAACCCTCAGGAGCCGAGAAGGTTGCTAAGACCTACAGAGCATATATTCTGTT
>JALZEV010000078.1 GCA_030861865.1 Thermoproteota archaeon
ACAGCATCTGTTCTTGACGCGTCTCTTCGAGCTTGCGACGCTACGGATACACAATTGGCAATACATACAGACTCTATCAACGAATGTGCGTACGTGGAAGACACTATTAATGCGATAGACGGAAGGACGTTACACACATATCACACAGAGGGAGCTGGCGGAGGTCATGCGCCAGACATAATGAAGATTGCAGGAGAAACATTTGCATTGCCATCTTCAACAAATCCAACAAGACCTTTCACCAAGAATACTATTGATGAGCACTTGGACATGCTTATGTTCTGTCACCACCTAAATCCAGCTGTTGCTGAAGATGTGGCATTTGCAGAGTCCAGAATTAGAGGAGAAACGATCGCAGGTGAGGATGTACTACACGATGAAGGTGTATTGAGCATGTATTCCTCCGACAGTCAAGCTATGGGGCGAATTGGCGAAGTTGTCATACGTGCATGGCAGACGGCAGACAAGATGAAAAAGATGAAAGGAAAGCTCTCACAAGAGACTGAAGATAATGACAACTTTAGAGCACGCAGATACATTGCGAAGACAACCATAAACTGTGCAATAACACATGGTGTATCCGACTACCTAGGCTCCCTTGAAGTGGGCAAGTATGCAGATATTGTAATGTATCCCACGTCCTTCTTTCCTGCAAAGCCAAAGATGGTACTAAAAGGAGGATTCATTGCCTGGTCCATAATGGGAGATCCTAATGCTTCACTTCCAACACCTGAACCAGTTTACTACAGACCAATGTTCGGAGCATTGGGCAAAGCAGTCCATAAAACTTCATACACATTCATGTCTAAGCGTGCAATCGAGCTTGGAGTTCCAGGGAAACTAGGGCTCGAGAAAGTGGTTCTTCCAGTAAAGAATTGTAGAAACATAAGCAAGAAGGACATGATGTGGAACGATGCAACACCTAAGATTGACATAGACCCAGAAACTTATGAGGTAAAGCTGGACGGTAAGATAGCTACAGTGGACCCAGCAAACGAGCTAGCAGTGGCACAAAGGTACTTTATGGCATAACTGTCAAGGGCAACGCAAGCAGGCTTGTTTTAGCTTGCCTGTATCCTTTTTCTTTTTTTATTAAAAAATCTATATCTTTATCTTCTTCTCTTCTGCTCTTCTATCCATGTCAACAAATCCTAATTTTGGCGTGTGGCGGCCTATGGCCGAAAATGTTGAATTCAATGCACTAGAGTCCAATTCTAACGCGGTAATGGCTGTTGCTGACACAGTCCGAACTACTCTCGGACCAAAGGGACTTGACAAGCTGCTCATAGATCAAGCGATGAATCGGCATGTGTCAAATGATGGCGTTACAATACTGCTTTCACTTAAAGCTATTCACCCTGTTGCAAGAATGATTGTAGAGATAGCTGAGCGGCAAGAGCAGCTGGTCGGAGACGGGACTACTACTGCAGTAGTCATGTCTGCAGAAATGATAAAGGAGGGCAAACGCCTGATAAAGGAGCTAGGTGTTCACCCCACAAAGGTTGCAGAAGGGATTGAAAATGGAGTGAGACTTGCCTGCCAGCTGCTAGAGGAAGAAGCAAGGCACATTTCAACCAATGACATCGAGCTTGAACAAGTAGTTAGAACTTCTCTTGCATCTAAGCTTGACGGCGAAAGACTTGCAAACCTCGTCATTTCGGCACTCAGAAAGGTTGGAGAGAATGCAATGTACAATGGCGAGTATGATTTTAACAAATCAATAATGATAATACGCAAGACAAGCATCGAGGATCAGGTGGTCAACGGTATTGTGCTTGAAAGAAAAAGGATGGATCCAGAACTCCCGCTTGAGGTGAGGAATGGTAAAATCTTGATAGCGAAGCTTGATCTCAAGCCCGTTAAAGAGTCGTGGATAAAGGAGAACAATAAATATCAGGAAATCCTGCTGATGGAAAATGACCGGATTGCAAAATCAAAAGAAATAGTCGATGCCATGTTAGCAACTGGCGCTAACACCATTCTTATTGCTTCTCCAGAAGTTGACCAAGCAGTAGAGGACATTTTAGTTGCGAGAAGAGTGTTTGCTTCAAGGATATCGATTGAAGAGATCGAACACCTGTCGCGCTACACAGGCGCTAAGCCTGTACGTGTCCTCGAAGACCTCAAGAGACCGGACATACTTGGTTCTGCAGAACATCTTCGAGAGGATGAGGATAATGGCATAATCTACCTTGAGGGCGGCAGAGGTAAAAATATAGTCACCTTAATAGTTTCTGGGACTACAAAGGAGACCTCACTTGAACGGTGGAGAGCTGCTATCGATGGTGTTAATGCCGCAGAGGCAGCTCTAAACAAAGGCGTTGTGCCAGGAGGAGGCGCTGCTGAATTGCACATAATAGATAAAGTGAAGGGTCTTCGCCTCAAAGGCTTAGAACAGGTAGGACTTGAAGTGGTAACTTCTGCACTTGAAAGCATAATGCGGCAAATACTAGCTAACGCCGGTTTTAATGGGCTTGAAAAGGTAATGGCAGCAAAGGCATCGCCTCCGGCGTACGGCATAGATATCAATACAGGCGAGGCTATTGATATGTGGAAGACAGGCATAATAGACCCACTAATGGTAAAGACGATGGCATTGCAAGCATCAGGTGAAATTGCCAAATCTGTTCTGAGGATAGACAGAAACCTTGCAGCAGAAGATCTCAGCCAGCAAGCCCTGTCAGAGACAAAAAGGTGACCCTGTTAGATGATTAGACACTGTGTAGAAGAGTCCAATGTAGATGATGATATGAACGTAGTAGATCCAACTAAGATAAGACATGTAACAGTTGCTGGTGGCAGGATAGCACTGATCTCTGGCTTGATAGATCCAGCATCACACCTAAACCTTGACTTTCCTGATCATAGAGCTACAATCTGTATCATCGCAGAAAGGTTTGAAGTTGGGGCTAAAGTAAAGATGGACAATGACGGGCTCGTCTTTGCCACTGTTCCAAGGTCTTTATACGTACATTATGGATATCTTGATTATACACAAAGACTGGTAGATATGATAACGGCAATTAAGACAAATCAAAGGAAAACAAAAGAAAGTAAGCAAATGAAAGAGGACGCAAGATCAACAAAGAAAGCATAGAGGGAGAAGAGAAAACAAAAATGATTACAATTAATTCAACAATTGGAAACATATATCATGACGATAATCTGAGAAAGCGATACGAAGAGATGTCATCCCAATCCTTATGTGAATCCATAAGGATAACCAGGATGGAAGCACAACGCGTCAGAATGCGCAAGAGATCAAGTAAAGGAACGGATATCGCCCTTACCATGACACCGGGCACAAAGCTAAGGCACGGAGATGTACTCATGGTTGCAAACGACAAGATGATAACTATTGAACTTGAACCAGAGAACCTTGCAGTGATACAGGTCAAGGACAACATTCATGAACATGACGACGACGATGCTATTCAAGTGCCAGTCACAATTGGGCACGCAATAGGGAATCTACATAGACCAATCAAGCTTGAGGGAAGGAAAATCTATTTCCCAATACAGACAGATTCAGAAATAGAGATGTTCAAAAAGATCTTTGGCCCACTTTCAGATCATTTGGAGATAAGCCGTACAAAGAAGGTCTTTGAGCCGGAAGAAGGGATAGATGTACATGAGCACTGATGATGATGATGATGATGCTATCATGAAAGCGGCTGACTTGAGCATGATGCAGCTATCGGATTCTTTCTTTCCCACAGGCATGTATTCTATGTCCAATGGCCTTGAAGCCATCTTTTTTAGTGGCAAGAAAATAAAAGCCGAAGAACTACGGGAGCTTGTCAAAACTTACCTTGAATACCAAATAGGCCCGGCAGACTGCACTGCACTTGGAAATGCCTACGAACACGCTGCAAGATCCAATCTTGCAAAGTTACTTGAAGTGGATAAAGCCATATTCTCAATGAAGCTTGTACAGGAGATTAGAGATGCGTCCATCAGATCTGGCACACAGCTTGTGCGCTGCATACGATCGTTTTCGGACAATAAGATCCTTGGCCAATATGAAGACGCAATAAGGGGCGGCCAGGCTTTTGGGCCATATCCTGTGGCGCTGGCAGTTGCCGCCAATGCGTTTTTAATTCCCAAGGAAAAGACTGCGCTTGTGATGCTCTATTCATTTTCTGTTAGCATGGTTGGCGCTGCCCTGCGGCTTGGAATGCTTCAGCATTTTGATGGGCAGAAGGTAATCGATGAGCTCAAGCCCACGATAGTCAAGGTCATACAGGCAAATATTAACAGGCCAATTGAAGGCATTTGGCAATTTGCCCCCTCGATAGATATAATACAAATATCTCACGAGAGAATGAATTCTAAAATGTTTATTACATGATGTCCCGCTGTACACACTTTTATATAACGATCACTACAAAAAGAATCTGATGACTGCAAAGCGAATTCCAAGGCTAGGGATTGGTGGTCCAGTAGGCTCTGGCAAAACGATGTTGATCGAAAAGATTGTCCCTGTTTTGGCTTCTAAAGGTTACAACGCTGGTATTATTTCAAATGATGTAGTATCAAGAGAAGACGCAGACAGGATGCGCCGCAATTTGGCAACGGAACAAGGCATCCTTGCAGAAGACTTAGTGATAGGCCTTGCAACAGGCGGCTGCCCTCACACTGCTGTCCGTGAAGATCCCTCAATGAATATATCAGTCATTGAAGAAATGGAATCAAAATACAACTATCTTGATCTGATAATAATTGAAAGTGGAGGTGACAACATCACCACTACCTTTAGTCCTGCATTAGCAGATTACTCTATTTACATAATAGATGTATCTGGAGGAGATAAATACCCCCGAAAAAGAGGTTTGGGAATAGAGACATGTGATCTTTTGGTCATAAACAAGATCGATCTGGCCCCCCATGTTGGAGCTGACCTTGCAATTATGGAAAGAGATGCAAAAGAGGTCAGAGGAGATAAGCCATATGTTCTTGTAAACTCTAAGACTGGCCAAGGCATAGAGCAGGTGACAGAGCATATCATTAGGGACATACTATTTGAGTCTCCGCCAAAAGCTACTGTTGCTAAGACCTGAAAAAGGCATGGAAGGAGCTGAGCTAGAGCACTACACTCCAAAGGCTGTTCCTCCAGAGGTACTTGCATATGGCTCGACCTTGGCTCAGCTAGGCGTGGGTAAGGCAGGCAAGCTTGGAGCGCTCGTTCTGAGGCTTGAACAGGACAAGAGTAATGGCAAAACTTCTGTAAAAGAGCAGTACTCTCGTGTCCCACTTTATACCCAGCGTGCCCTTTACCTTGAAGAGGCGCTGTCAAATATGGCGTATATGTATATCATCTCGCCCTCGGGGGGAATGTTACAAGGTGATAGGTACAGGATGGACATAACTCTTCGAAACCATGCATTTGCCCACATCACAACGCAGGGGGCGACGAGAATATACAGAATGGAGAGGAACTATGCCACGCAGATAATTAATATAGATGTTGACGAAGATTGCTATTTTGAGTACATTCCTGATCAGGTGATTCCCTACCGTGACTCCAGATTTTATCAAGAAGCCAATCTGCGTGTCCACGATAGTGCAACATTACTCTACTCTGAGATCATAACACCTGGCAGGGTTGCAAGCGGAGAACATTTTGATTATGATATATGCTATATGAAGGCTACTGCAAAAGACCATAGCGGCGGTCTAAAGTTTACAGATGTGGCAATGCTGGAACCCAAAAAGCGTGGTATGAAGGTGTTTGGGGTTCTATCAGATCATGAAGTTGTAGGAAATATGTACATTATTACGAAAAATAAGAAGCTGCAGGAGATCAACAGTAGCATAAATGCCGCTCTTAAGACCATACCAAAGGTGTTTGCTGGAGCCACAATTCTACCTGGTAATTCAGGTATAGGGATAAGGATGCTTGGAAATACTGCTAGCGATCTTAGATATGTGGTTTATGAAGTTGTAAGGATTGTCAGAAGGATTATCCTGGATGCTCCTTTCAGCGGCATTAGGAAAGGATAATGGTAATTATGATTTTACTGTTGAGTAACTCTACACTACTATCTCCTGCCAGTTATCCAAAACTCCATGACTTTTACTCTGTGGCTTTTTTCTTCTTGATGCTCATTAGCATGCCATCTTGTATCAAAAACACAATCGCAATCTTCGCACCAAGCGGTAACACTTTTGCGATGCTTGTCAAAGGCGTTCATGTCAAGTACTGTATTTATCATAAGAACTAGCAGTAATAAAATATTATCTATTACAAATTGAATATCATCTGACAATAATTAATGCGTGGATGACTTGGTCAGCAAAAGAAGACTGCTTTAAAAAATCAACCAGCTTCAAATAGCAATTAGGACCCTCAAACGTTTTGCTTGTGAGCACGCCTTCAAACATCGAAGTATTTATGGTGATCGAATCTGCTGTCATAAGCAATTGAATACTCTGTTCTCCCATTAGTGATGGTATTTTGGTAATGAGAGTTTATTAGTTATTTGAATACAAATTTTTCCGCGAATGTACCAAGAGTGCCTCTCGCCAGGTGTGATTATCTTTAGATTGCTGCACGGAGCCAATCCATTACATGGCTGAACTGTACTCTTTCCTTATATAGTAAAGGCTGATGGTGGGTGTGGCATTGCTTTAACTTTTGCCAGTCTTTATCTTAATAGGACAGACTTTGCAATATCTGTCGATCCAGTATTATGATTGAGTCATATTGTAAGGTATATCACCTGACAGAATTACTCATAGACCGGAGAATGCGATTGAGTGCCATGACCTCCAACTAGCCTTGACTTGTCGCGTGCCTTCATACCTTTCTTTGGGTCGTTCCTCAGCTTGAATACATATTCTCTGTACTTTTTGTCATTAGAAGAAGGAGGAGAAGAGGAGGATGACTTGCCCTCATTTTCATTACTTATTTTTCTCAACTCAATGTTGTTATTTATGAATGTGTAGTCTTCAAATTTCTTGTGATCATCTTTCTTTATGATTCTAAATTCTTTTCCCATTTTTTCTTTTCAAACTCCTTCGTGGCTCTGCGTTCATTCGCACATACACAAGTTACGCAATCTTTTGCTGTACTGATGACACAACAAATGCACAGGAGTCCGCGGTTATAGCGAGGTGTTAAACCACAAGAACAAATGCTACATTCGCTGTTCATGCACTACAAGCGCAAAATTATGTAGTGTAAATGGGCGAAGTAGACACTGCCCATAGTAAAGAATGGAGGCGATTTAAATTTTTTTGTTCTCCGTAGGCAGCGGCTCCATAGCTAAACCTGTTCTGCTTGCCCTCATTTACAAGGTTCTCTCTCAACATCTTGAGGCAATTTTGCTCATCTTGCCTTATTGTTTTTCCAGAGCTTTATCAATTACAACTTTTACCATTTTTATTCCTGTCTAGGAAATCTGACCATTCTGAATGTGTGGCTGTCTATGCTAATCCTGTTTGAATAATAATTGCCACACCTTTTGCTTTTCTCTTCACATGGATACTTCATCCAAATGCGCTTGTCTCTGTGTGGGCAAGAATCACTATCAAAGGAATGCTCCAAAGGGAGCTGTCTTAACATGATATCGCCCGTAGCTATAAGAGAACCTCTCGATGTGTCTGCCCATTTAGAATCAAGACATGATAATGGCAGTACCTTAAAAAAGGGCAACATATACCCAAAGTTTCAATGTTGAAAGGCACCAGGCCATTGTTCCGGGCCGGCTCAATAGAGTTTCAAACTAGACACCTGTTGGTGATCGCAGTTTTAGCTCTAGCTTTTAGTTCTGCCGTTATTATGAGATTTTACCCAATAAAGTATGGCTACTATCTCAACGAGTTTGACCCGTACTTCGACTATCGTGCGACCAAGTTTATTGTCGACAATGGCCTAAACGCTTATTGGCAATGGCATGACACAATGTCATGGTATCCAGAAGGCAGGGATGTAGCCGGAACATCACAAGCGGTGCTACACATAACAACAGCATATCTGTATCAAGCCTTTGGAAGAGGCATGTCGCTCATGGACTTTACAATTGCATTTCCTGCAATTATGGGCGCACTGACAGCCATTGCGGTATTTGCTCTTGTAAGGGTGCTTGGAGGAACAACTGCTGGGATGTTCTCTGCGCTGTTTTGGGCATTTAGCCCTGCCATCATTCAGAGGGGTAATCTTGGATGGTTCAAGTCAGAGCCATTAGGCCTCTTCTTTGGAATAACGGCTATATACTTATTCATATCTGCAATCAAGCACAAGGAGATCAAGTATGCTATCGCAAAGGCAATAGCAGGTGGATTGATACTTGGTCTTGCCAATGGCTCTTGGGGCGGCATTCAATACTTTAGCATTCCGATATCGCTATTCTTTTTTGCACTTCCTTTTTTTAGAAGGGACTTAAGCATACCCATGTACGTCGCAATTGCATTTACCGCATTTACTCTAATAACTGCAGCAGCATTTCCACGACCTGGAGTATCGTTTGTATTAGGCCTACCTGGCCTAGCAATGTTGGCCGGCACTGCCTTTTTGATGATTGCCTACTATGTAAAGAAGATCAGCAGACCAATGGTGCAGACTAGAAACCTAGTCTTTGCGCTTATTGCATTTGTT
>JALZEV010000085.1 GCA_030861865.1 Thermoproteota archaeon
TTGAAACGCCTGGCCATCCGGCATCTGACAAAAAGGCCTTCATGATAAGAGAAAAGGATTGTATATTCTGTATGGCATGTGAAAATGTCTGTCCGCCTCAGGCAGTCAAGATATTCCAGAAAGGCTAACCTTCTAGTGCAAGTATCTATAAATAGAGAGGTATCTCTTCAAAGAGCCGATACCATGTATGGCTTAGGGGCATTTCTTTACGTCATATTCTTAGCCATTGGTTGGATCTTAATGGTATATACGCTCAATTTCTACTACCTTGCATATCACTCTCGTAACAACATTCGACATGAAAGGAAAAGGCGCCAAAGAGTAGATCTTCCAACCACTCTTCCAGTAGTCACGATACAGCTACCGATGTACAACGAAAAATATGTTGTTAGGCGCCTGATAGACGCGGTCTGCCAGATGGATTACCCAAAAGACAGGTTGCAGATCCAAGTCCTGGACGATTCAGATGATGACACTGTCGACTTGATAAGATCAATTGTCGATGAGTATAGGTTTAAAGGATTTGATATTGTCCACGTCCGGCGAAAAGATCGAACAGGTTACAAGGCCGGTGCTCTCAAAGAAGGCATAAAGTACGCCAAGGGAGAGTTTGTTGCCATATTTGATGCTGACTTTATCCCCCCAACATGGTTCCTAAAGAGTGCTATTGGACACTTCTATGCAGACCCCAAGCTCGGTCTTGTGCAGTGCAAGTGGGGCCACGTTAATGAAAATTACTCTAGCCTTACGGAGGCACAGGCAGTATTGCTTGATCTGCATTTTCTGATTGAGCAAAAGGCCAAGAGCCTTACTCGCCTTTATATGAACTTCAATGGCACAGCGGGTATCTGGAGAACATCATGCATCAATGAGGCGGGGGGATGGCATACTAGCACCCTTGTAGAAGATCTTGACCTCAGCTATAGGGTTCAAATGAAGGGTTGGAGGTGTCTCTTTCTGGAAGATGTTGTTGTCGACGCAGAACTGCCGGTGCAAATGAATGCGGCAAAGCGACAGCAGTTTCGATGGGCGAAGGGCTCGATACAGTTGGCCCTTAAACTACTGAGCGATGTAATGCTCCGTCGCAACATCCCAATTGAAACCAAGACCCAAGCGTTCATACAACTTACAAGGCATACTATAAACCCTTTGTTCCTTGTTCAGTTTCTAATATTTCCAATGCTTCTTGCCATGGACTTCGAACTCTACACGGTATCGTGGGCTCCACTGATCTCAATATTGATGTATGTTATAATGGGGCCAGGCGGCTACCTGATTATTATCAACAAGACATGGAGCGGGGAAAAATGGCGAGAAAAGGCACAGCAGTTTTTCTTTCTAATGTTCTACTCCACAGGATTATCAGTTAACAATACCGTCGCAGTATTTGATGCAGTTTTTGGCAGAAAGAATGAGTTCCTACGTACTCCCAAGTTTGGAGTTATCAATAAGAGCGACAACTGGAAAAACAAAGAGTACGTACTCCCCTTCACCAAGACTACACTTTTGGAGATGTTCTTTGCGATTTACGGATGCATGGCAGTCTTCGTTTCAATATTTACAGGAAATTCGCTGTTCGCTCCTATGATAGCAATCCCAACAATTGGATTCATTTATGTCGCATATCTTAGCATTGTGCACTCGTCTTTCAGGAAGAAAAAGCAAACCGAAGCCCGAGGCTATGCGCCTACTATAACCACAGGTTGGCGCACCGCTGATGCTGGATCTGCAAGTATGACTGCTTCTACAGGTGCCGCGAACAGCGGTGCTATAAGGAGAACTACAAAAACCTTGAGCCAGAAGCTGGTGCTTGCAGGGATGCTTGCGTTTCTGATGATGGGTGCAAGTGTTGCATATTTTGGGTATCAGAACACAATGTACCTTCTCGACAAGGCCATTGGGTTCGTTGCGCGTGCAGAGACTGCACAGACGCCAGAGCAGCTAGCAGAATACATCAAGCTGACGCAAGAAATGATACCCCCAGATGGGAACCCTGTCTGGCTCTTTCCAACCTCTAAGACTGACTTTGCGCTGATCCAAGCCAATCTTGATAGCATAGTAGTTCGTGCGAATATCGCGTCAGCAATGGATCCCCTCAGCGACAGTTACAATATAGCAATAAGAGATATGCATATGTCAGCAGGAGCTATCAGGGCAAACCTTCTAGAATTAATACCATACACATACATCACTGTAAGCAATATCATATTAGTAGGCTTGTGGATAACTGCAATAATAGCCATATTTGCAGTGCTGAGAAAGATCAAAACAACAACAACAGCAGCAGCAATCCAGTGTAAGACTGTTTAAGGTCAGATACCCTAGTGCTTTCATCATATTGCAGATAGAATTATCATCATCCCGTTAGGGAATTACACAAGCTAGAGTATTAATCCTTTCGACAATATGTTTTGTATAAATTTCTTCACTAAATTTGCTTCTAACCGTCACATTTGGATTTATATTAGAATTTAGAGCTTCTACCTCATGTCGGTAGAGGAAAAAATTGTTAACAGGATCCTCTCCTTTGGGTCGGCCGGAATAAAGAAGACCGATCTGCGAAGAGAATTCGGAGACATTGATACTCCGCTGGAGAATCTCATAAGCAAGGGTGATATTTTAGTTGACAAGCGAGCCAATGTATACTTTTGCTTCCACAAAAGTCACTATATCCAGAGTCTCCTAAACTCCGACCCCAGGTTCAAACTAACTTTTGAGATGATCAAATCGGTTAATGACTCGGTCAGCAGCTCAAGCAAAGATCTGTTGCACACTATTGAAACACTTGCAAACAACATTTCAAACCTTGCAAGTGTTGTATTGGAAATGAAGAACGACCCACAGTCATGGCTCGGACAACAGCAGATGCTCACGCGTGAAGTTCCTGTAACCGGCGTACAAATGGGGACTATGAGCATTCATGATTTTAAAGAAGAATTCGATGTAGCATTGGCCAACTCAGGATCCTCAATTGGATGGATTGAGCTAGCTAATGTACGCAACAAGATCTGTGACAGCTGCAATATTTCTTCCGATGAATTCTATCGGCTTGTACTCGAGTTGACTAGTATGTACCAAGATAAGTATGAGCTTTCTACAGGTGGACGGGAAGGTGTGATGGTCAGAGGGCTATTGCATGGGTTTGTGAGGTGTATCTGACAGTTGTACCCCTATAGACTAGACTGCAATCCCTATCCTAGCAGCTCTACTCCGACGCTTAGCGATGCCTTGATTTTGGGCGGCAAGAGGCACAAAGAGGCCAAAGCTGCCCTGGTGTCGTGCGTTTCAGATCTTCATTCTAAAATAGGTGACAGGTATGCCGTAGATAAGGATTTTAGACTTGTTACTATGATACAAGATGTTGGTTCCGGCAAAACGCACCTCGCTCTACACACTAAGGGGGTCAAGGAAGTGTCAGACAGTGCCATTGTCTCGTACATCGACCTATCACAGATATCACCCCGCAGCATGCATAGTCTCTATGGCGCAATGCTTGTAGGATTTACAGATGAGTATGTCGCAGCATTGAGAAAGACTGTTATTGATTACTTACTGCAGGGAGCTGAGCAGAATGCGCCAAGTGCAAAAAGGGTTTTTAACTATAGCTTCATTGACTTCATAAAAGGCAAGAGTTTGGCAGACAAGGCAGCTGAGCTCTTGAGATATGAAATTGTGCCTAACTATGCTGCAATTGATGATACTCTTTCCAATGAATTCTCATCGATAGAAATCACAATACTAAAACTTGTAATCGAAGGCAATTTTAGGACCGATGCACAGAATGTCACAAGCCTCGAAGACATTATAGCAAGCTTGACAGCTATCTCCAGACTGAACCTTAAGTTCTTGCATACGATAACGCTGTTCCAGATAGACGAATTTGACTCTGATAAAGAGTCAGTTGAACTTATCAAGGCGGTAATTAATGCACATCTACCGGCAACAGTGCTCATGCTTATATTTACACCAGCATCATACGATGAAATACGCAGGACATCAGTCTCAGTTTTTGACAGGTTGGAAAAGGCCAATTACAAAATAGACATTGCTGGCTCTAATACACTTGAGGAGATAATAGATATTGTGCTTGAGTACATCAGGCATCACGACGTAAGCAAGAGCCTTACTGAAGAAGACGAACGTGACCTGGCTGCAAAAATCAGGGTTATCTATGACGAGTTTCCAGATTTCCGCAACGTGCGCTCTATGCTCAACATAATGTACCACGCTACTGAGAACGCAGCAAAACGCAGCCTTGATCATATAGACGAACAATCTATAGACGAGACTATAAAGAATGTATACCCTGGCCTTCGCATAAGGGGTAGCCTTATGTATGTGCCGATTTCGGATTTTATCAAAATTAGGCGCAACTGGAATGACATTCAGACGCTGGAATCTGGCATCAGAAACGCAGTCAAGGATCTCGTTAACTATGCGCACCAAGTAGGAGTGGTGGCAAGACCCCATCCGGCGAATGGTGAGGGCAATGGAATCGATGTAACTTACAATGATTTGTACGGCACCAAGGTCGCTGTTGCAGTCGTTATTAACAAAGACCATTCTAAGAGCTTTGAGAGGATATCAAATACACTAAGGTCGACTAGCTTTGTGGATAGGCTAATAATACTGACTAATGCCAATACTACAAGTGGTACGAAAAGAAGTTTATTAGTCAACATTGATAGGTGCAAGATGATAGACCTAATTTACTTTAGCAACAAATACAATAACAACCAGATACAACAAGATGACTCGGAGCGGGCCATTTTACTTGCAAAGTCAATTAGCCTGTGCTAGCCTGTCATCTATGAATGCTCTTACGTTGTAACCACTGAGCGATGTGGTATAATATGCTCTGGAAGCATAGAATCTATCTACTACTGTACACTTGTACACTACATCGGATAATGTATATACTCTATGACAATGACTTTTGATGTTATAGAATCATAATGATTCTAAAACACTCTTTGATGTTGCTATCATACGATATCTTGCATTAATG
>JALZEV010000101.1 GCA_030861865.1 Thermoproteota archaeon
AAGCATTTAAGATTGCATCACACGGAATGGATGTAGTGATGATAAATGGACTTTTGCCCGAACGCATTATAGAGGCAGCAGAAGGGAAGTTAAAGGTTGGCACACTGGTAAAGGGGAGAAAGAGCTAATTGCCAGACACTTTTGACGCTTCCTCTGAAATCGAGGCAATCAAGCAGCGCAAAAAGGAAGGAATAGACATCCCACTTCAGAAGAACGTACAGGCGAAAACTACTTCGACATATTTAGAATATGTCAGGCTAGTGCATAACGCATTGCCTGAACTAGATTATGAGGATATTGACACTTCAATGACTTTTCTTGGAAAAAGGTTTTCGGCACCGCTTATAATCGACTCTATGACTGGGGGCACTGACGAGGCAACTATCATCAACGGCAGACTAGGCGAGCTCGCAGAAAAGTATGGCTTTGGCATGGGGCTTGGGAGTCAGAGGGCAGGACTCAAAAGTGAAGAGCTTGCTGCCACTTATTCGATAGCAAGAAAGAATGCGCCAAATGCGTTTTTAATAGCAAACATAGGTGGAGCACAGCTTTCCAAGGGGCTCACAGTAGACGAAGCTAAAAGAATAGTAAAAATGATTAGGGCAGATGCGCTGGCGGTGCACCTGAACCCGCTGCAGGAGCTTGTACAGCCAGAAGGCGAGCCGCGCTATAAGAGAGTACTTGGCCAGATTTCAGAGCTTGCCAAAACCATAGATGTACCCCTGATAGTCAAGGAGGTGGGTGCAGGGATTTCAAAGGAGGTTGCCATAAAACTGGAGATGGCCAATGTTTCAGCGATCAATATCGCCGGGGCTGGCGGCACTAGTTGGGCTGGTGTTGAAAAGTTACGGGCAGAATCTCTAAAAGACGACCTAAAGAAGCACCTAGGTGAGATGTTCTGGGACTGGGGTATTCCAACGGCAGCCAGCCTCATAGAGGTCAGGCGCGCAGTGAAATTGCCGCTTATTGCATCAGGCGGTCTGCGTAATGGGCTCGAAGTCGCAAAGTGCATAGCGCTTGGTGCCAGCATGGCCGCAATGGCATATCCATTCCTTCAAGCAGCTGCGCACTCACGCGAAGGCCTCTTTGCATTTGCAGATACAATTCTTGCAGAGCTTAAGAGCACGATGTTCCTTGTTGGAGCCAAAAACACCGCTGCACTTGCTAGCTCAAGATATATATTGACAGGAATGCTAGCACATGAGGTTAGTAGCCGTACATGAAGGCAGACAGCATTAAAAGCGAGCTGGAATCTTATGCTTCTACCGTGAATAACTTTATACTTGCATTTGTTGAGGGCAAGCCAAAAGAGCTTTACCAGGCTTCGTCACATTATATCCGCACGGGAGGCAAGCGTTTGCGGCCATTCATGGTCCTTAAGGGCTGTGAAATGTTAGGGGGAACCGCCGAGAGGGCTCTTCCTGCAGCCGCTGCAGTTGAGCTTGTTCACAACTTTACACTTGTACATGACGATATCATGGACAATGATGAAATGCGGCACGGAGCTGCAACTGTGCATAGATACTATGGCATACCGCTTGCAATTCTCGCAGGCGACATTCTATTTTCAAAAGCGTTTGAACTGTTAACGTTTAACTGCAGAAAGGCAGGGATTCCAGACAAATCGATAATTGACATGGTGGAGCATCTTTCATTTGCGTGCACAGAAATATGCGAGGGACAGGCAATAGATGTAGAAGTAGCATCAAGCGCCAATTTTCCAAGCGTGCAGCATTACATCGACATGATTGGCAAAAAGACTGCTACGCTCTTTGAAGTATCGTGCGCACTTGGCGTACTATCCTCTCCAAATCACACTACTAGTGATATCAGAAACCTGTCTTCATTTGGCCGCAACATTGGTATTGCTTTCCAGTTGGTAGATGATCTAATAGGTGTGATAGGCGATCCTAAGCTGACAGGCAAGGCCGCCGGCAATGACATTAGAGAAGGCAAGAAGACATATCCAATACTACTTGCTCTGAAAAACGCCAACAAAGAAGATGCAGAAAAGATCAAGAGGGTATTTGGTACAAGAGGGAGGGCCTTGAACCAAGATATCAAGGAGGCTGTCAGAGTCATCTCTCATATTGGTATAGAGCAGGATGTGAGGAATGAGGCAAGAAGGTACCTGCATGAAGCAGTCAAGCCAATTGAAGGTTACAGTGACTCTGATGCCAGAAGAGCTCTTCAGTTCTCGGCAAATTTTGTAGTGGGCAGGAGTCTGTAGCAATACGTGCCAATCGATCCGGACACGGAGAAATTCATTAAGATCATTGCATTGAAGAATTCAGTTGAGCATGGTGGCAAGGCACAAGCTGATGCAGTGATCTCCAAGTTTGTCGGCTCGAAGCCAGAATTGCGTAGCCAAATAAAGTTACTTATCTCTGAAATCAAGGCAGTTGTGCAGCAAATAAACACACTTTCGCTTGCAGATCAAAAATCACTTCTTGAAGAGCT
>JALZEV010000113.1 GCA_030861865.1 Thermoproteota archaeon
TGAGATAGAGCAGGAAGTAGGTAAGCTTAATAACTGGAAGGTTGTCAATGGCAAGATAAACAAGACATTTGAGTTTGACGACTTTGTGCAGGCATTTGGATTTATGACAAAAGTTGCAATGAATGCAGAAAGGATGAACCACCATCCAGAATGGTTCAACGTTTACAACCGCGTTAGGATCGACCTTATGACACATGACGTCAATGGCATAAGCAATTACGATATTGAGCTTGCAAGGATCATCGACACTATTGCCAAAACCTGAATGTATGTATGCTCTACGACGTAGTTACTTAATCTTGCCCAATATATTAGTCGAAGCACATAGGAGGTGAGGCTTCCATGCCGTTCGGTGTTTTGTATCTCCTCTCTGTGGACGACTTTCAAAGACGAGCCAGTGGCAAAGTTTATTCACCTTATCCTCAAGACAAAGGAACCTATAGACCAAGACGAGCTAGCTTAACATAATGAGCCATTTACTAAGGAGGACTATGCAGAGGCAGCAGCAATCGTCAACTTGAAGCACCAATTCTTGGTAATTGAAAGGAATAGCCTCCTAGAGGACGCAAGGAAAAGGTTATTATTATTATCATCATCATCTGGTTGGGCTGGACTGATAGTAATACGCTAGCAATGCCGCAATGGTCTTGGCGTCATGGATCTTGCCATTGAGGCATTTCTTAATTGCCGCACTCAATCCTATCTTTCTTATCCCGATATTCTCGTCGTCATCCAGAAGACCTCTCGCTATCTCTCTCAGATTTGTAGCAACAAATACATGCATTAACTCAGTGGAGTAGCCTGGAGCAAGATACCATTTCAACAGCGGTCTAAGAGTGCCAGCATAGCCGATCTCTTCTGCCATTTCACGATCTGCTGCCTCCTTTGGTGTCTCATTCTTTTCTATCTTGCCTGCCGGAATCTCTAGTAGCACTTTATTTGCCGCGCGGCGGTACTGAGTAACGAGAATAACGCTGCTATCTCTGAGCGCCACTATCCCGACAGAGTTTTGATGTCCGACGATTTCCTTATCTACAATCTTGCCATTTAGCGAGAATTTATCTTTCCTAAGATTGATGCCACCAGAATAGATCCTGCTACTTTCAATTACTCTAACACTTTTCATATCTTTACAGATATCAGCTAGCGATTAAACCTATTCGTTAATTTTATATCAGATTGACGTCTCCTTTGATGCGTGGAGTTCATTGATGGCGACGGCAACATCATTGTGCCTAAGGCCGTCAGGCCGATAATTGACCTCAAAGAGACTCCACTTGGCAGCAAGAAAGGAGCCATGAGGCAATACCGTTATGGCGTCCTCCACATCAGAGAATATGATACTCATTACAGTGTGCACACGGACACAGTGGATCCATCAAGTAACCCACTTGGGCACCTACTTATGGATGCACCAGAGTACTTGGCAGGCGCTACAGCTGCATTCATAGCCGGCAGGCGCTTAGGCACTACGGTCTACAATATGCGCAAAAAGGAGGGCAAGAGCACAAAGGATGCTGTCATCGACGCAGTTGTGGCTGGATATCTCGGCGGCTCTGCTGCAGGCAACTTTGTTTTCAAAATGACAAACTCACTGAAAAAGAAAAGGAGTGAGTAAGCTCCATGGAGAGCCCGGCCTCGATCAGAAAAGAGGATACAACAAGTTTTATCAAAGAAGCATCAGTCTATCCGCACCCTTCAAAATTTCATGTTGCTAAGGTGGTGCTCAAGCTTTTGCCCATTGTAATAAATTTGCGGCGTGACAGGCGCGAATGGGTCAAGCATGAGGGCAAAAATATCGACGAAGAAAAGTACCGTAAGCATGCTCATAAGGTACTCAAAACGTTCATAGAGCTTGGGCCATCATACATCAAACTTGGCCAATGGCTTTCAACCCGGGTAGACATTTTGCCGCAGCCCTACCTTGAAGTGCTCTCAAAATTGCAGGATGATGTCCCCCCCGCTCTGTTTTCACAGGTAAAGCCAGTAATTGAAAATGAGCTAGGTAGGATAGAGGATGCATTTGAAGAGTTTGACACTGCTCCGCTGTCTGGGGCAAGTCTTGGACAGGTCTACTTGGCAAAATATAATGGTAAGCAAGTCATAGTGAAGGTGTCTAGGCCAAATATCGAAAGAGTAATTGAAAACGACATCTATGTTATGAAAAAGATACTGCCTCTTGCAACACGGTTTATCGATCCGAATCTGGGATTCTCTGCAGAAGGCATGATGGCACAGTTCATAGAGACGGTACATGAGGAGATGGACTACCGCATAGAGGCGGAGAACCTGCTTACCATAAAACGCAATCTGGCAGACGATTCGTCAGTCATAGTACCGGACGTATTCTTGGAGAGGACTACCAAACATGTGCTTACAATGAAATATGTTCCAGGCATCAAAATAACTGATATTCTGAGGTTGGATGAAAAAGAGATCGATAGAGAAAAGCTTGTAGTGCGCGTGCATAGACTGTTCTTCAAGATGCTTCTGCGTCACAATATCTTCCACGCAGATCCACATCCGGGAAACATTTCAGTTGCAGACGACGGCCGCTTGATACTGTACGACTTTGGAATGGTGGGAAGGCTTGACAGCGAGACCCGCATCAGGCTTATCCGCCTCTACCTTGGCCTGATAGATAAGGACCCAGAGAGGACTGTCAATGTACTAATAGAACTTGGGACGCTTGAGCCTACAGTGAACCGTTACGTAGTTGAGCGAGGCATTGCACTCAGCATCCAATCCCTGCATGGTAGGCAGGTCGATAGAATGGAGGTAAAGGCGCTGGTAGAGCTTGCAAATAAGACGATGAGCCGATTTCCTTTTCGACTACCAAAGAACCTTGCACTCTACATGCGTATGTCTTCTATTCTTGAAGGCATCTATTATCACCATAAGGTGTCGTTCCAGTTTGTCAAGGTGCTTGCAGGCCTGTTTGAAGAAGAGGGACTTGTACGTGATGCCTACATTGAGGAAGTAAAAGTAACTGCAAGGAGGTTTGCAAAGGGAATTCAGGATTCAGTAAACGTTGCGCCGCTGCTAAAGACATACCTTGAAACAATGGGACTCCGCGGCGGATATGAGAAAAATAATAGTGCGCTTGCAGCAAGTATACTTGCTTCTGCATTGTTTATTGGATCCGCCTTGATGTTGCCATACAACTTTTATCTTGCGTACAGTGGCTTTGCTGCATCTGCTGCAGCTGTTATAGTGGCATTGAAAAAGAAAATCTAAACCATGTAAGTGCTGGGTAAGTACCTGCCGAACTAGGATATCGTATTGTGTTAGTACCAGTTAAACCTAATTTTCATGTGCGCTTTTGGCCCTTTTTCTGCAATTATCGTGCTCCATTTGAGCTATTGCCAGCTTTTCCTATTGAATTATAAGCACTTTGAAAGTCACTATATTGTGTAGCATTTCATCAATTTCCTATTGCCACTTATATGGATCTAGGGCAACGAAACAGCCGGAAGATAGTGGAAAGATGCACTAGCTATGAGATGAGTATTATTAGTATTACTATCATAATATGTGGTAATGCATAATCCTGTGATCAATTGCGCTACACTTTTTTGTATTATCGCTTTTCAATCTCAGAATCTTACTATAGTTGAAAATTGGTAAAAAAATAAATGATGCATTTATGTTATTGGGATGTTTGTCGATTTTGGTATAGGTATCCTGAGTGTTACGATGCCATTTTCGTATTTCGCCTTGCCTTCCACCTTTTCTTCTTCTTCTTCTTTCTTAAACGATATTGGCAATAGAACCCTTTTGTCTATCTTGAGTGGCCTGTGCCTATAGTAGACCGTGCCAAGTGGCTCTGGCTGCTCTCTCTTGGCAGTTATGTACAAGACATTGCCTATTATTCTGAGATTAATATCCTTCTTGGCAAAGCCTGGGAGATCAATGGTGACTACTAGATCGTTGCCCTCTTCTATTATGTCAATTGCTGGCATGACAAACTCATAAAATTCTCTAGATCTGCCATCCAGCTCTCTTGCCAGCTCTCTTGCCACATATCTTCCAATGCCCATAGTATAATAACTTCATCAAGATGATATAAATCCCTTTATTTCAAGCCTTGAAACTTAACAAAGTAAAAATACTCCAAAGAGGATATGCACCCAAGTCAATGTATGCCGGTACTTACGAGATGCCAAACTGCAACGCCTGTGGTAGACAAGTAAGGCCGGGGGAGCTGTCAGAGAGTTTCAGCTGTCCAAAATGTAGGAATGCAACAATATGGCGTTGTGAGGGCTGTAAGGGGAAGCAGAAAAAGTACCAATGTACTTCCTGTGGGTACAAAGGCCGCTAAGTGAGCACCTTAAAAAAGTTTGTGACAAGCTCTCTTTGGTCCTGCTGCATCGTGATAACAGCTTCTACCAGTTCTTTTTCGACTATTATCTGCTTAGATATGACTGACCTCAGCTTCTTGATGTCAAGCGGCGCAATGCTATCAATTGTGCCAGTGCTGTAGGCGTAAATGTATTCGTTGATGATCTTTGAAACAAATGACGGCGCCACCAATATCAGAAATAGAATACTCTCCTTCATTATCTTGGAATCAGAGTCGCTTGCTGACAGTGATGATATATATGATCGCAGCAGGTGCATACGATTATCGCTCAGCTCCTCAATTGATGATGCTACTAAAATCCCAGTATCTGTCAGCTCGTAGAATGGTACTCCTTCTAGCTGGAGTGCCTTAGGTCCCCTCCTCAAGGGCAGCCTGCCGCCTTCTCTTACCACACCTGCTGGAATGAGAACTTCGTCAAGGTCGCGGAATATGCCGGAGTAGATGTTTTGCCATAAGATACCGTGCTGCTTGGCAATCGCGTGTGCAATCGATGTCCTGGTGCGAAGATCTGGGCTCTGCTCCGTGGCCAAATGTGCAATAATGCCGCGCTGCCGCTTTGCCTCGCCAGTGAACTTGTTCTTCCGGGTCTTAAAAGTATCAAATATGGCAATGGTTGACTTTTTCACTTGCAAGTAAGCACCATCCGCAAGGCTAATTTTTACAGCAGTCTGTTAATATTTTAATTTGTTGTTTTTCTAGATTAAATTTCAGCAGACATATACCGTATAATATACACAAGCGTACTCTTCCTTCGAATAAACTCACCATATTTTCTTTAGAAAATTATCCTAGTCTTTAACCTATTTTTGGTATTTAACCATAAATTTTATTTTGAAGGTAAAGATCTTTTGAATCTTTTTATTGATGCATACTCGTCCTTATGCAGTGGCAACGAGGGGCAAGATAATCGTAATAGAAGGTACCGACAAGGCTGGCAAGGGTAGCCAGT